>JBIIIX010000281.1:0-4038 GCA_044234415.1 Cyanobium sp. | reverse complement strand
CCACGAGCCACGTTGGCCCGTGGGTTGGCTCATCCCCAGCTGGTGTGTAGGGATGGAGATGATGGGCCAATCTTGCGGGGATGCGGCTGCCTTTCAAGCCCAAGCCTTGGCTGGTTTTGATCAGGCTATTGCTTCAAACAGGTGAAGCACTCAGCGTTGCCGATGCGCCGCATCCACCCCGAAGTGCTGTGGCGCGACGAGGGCTGGGGGCGGGTGTTACCCCATTTCCGCTTCATCGGTGAGTTCAGCCCTCACTTCGGCCTGTTCGAGGGCTGCGGAGCCGTCCTGCGCATCCCCAGGGGTTCCCTGCCGCCGGACACAGCGGAGCTGGCGCTTTCGCGCCTGTTGCAGGGCTACCGGGAACAGCGGGAAGCCCGGCTGCTGGTGGAGGGGGCAAGCAAGCGCCAGCTGACCACCGACCGCCGGATGATCACCAACCTGCAGAAGCGCTCGCCCAGTTCGGTGGAGGCCTTACCCCGCACCCTGGCGGTGCACCAACGCAGCCGGGCGGCCAAGCGGCACAGCGAGCGCCAGAGCCCGGTGGAGGGGGCCTAATCGTAGCAATCTTTGCGGGCCAGAGCAACGGCGGATTGGTTCAGGCCGAGTTTGGCCACCGTATCCGCTAGCCGCGCCTGTTCCGCTGCTGAGAGTTTCGGATTGGGAACCACGATCAGTAGGCCGTCATGATTTTCGGCCAGCACCAGGGCATCGCCCTGCAAGCAAGTTGGATCGTGATCCTCCGGAATCACGGCATTGCCTTTGTGATAGACGCAGCGTTTGCGATAGGCCTCACACAGATCATCCTTGGCAAGCTGCCAGTACTCGCAGGAGCGCTCTCCACCATTTGCCATCGTACGCTTCATTGCAAACAAGGCTCGGCCAGGAGGGGGTTGGGCTGGGTCTTGTCCTTGCTCCCGGAAATGGGCCAAACCCTCTTGACGCACTCTGGCGTCAAAACTGTCCGGTTCGGGAGGGAGTGGAACGTGAATCATGGCTGCCAACCATGCCTCCTGGCTTCGAAGTGCCAGCGATTCCAAAACGCATCGGCTGCGCCCAGCACCGACTGCAACTCGGTATACATGGCCGCGACGTCCTCTGCCCTGGCTTCCGTTCCGTTGTGAAGCAACTGGCGCGCCCGCCTGAGGATGACCTCACGTTCGAGCGATCCGGTGTCGGCTTGATCGAAGGCCTCGCTGCGCAGCCAGTTGTTGGCATCGCCATAGCGGTTGAAGGGCCGGGGGGTGAGCTCGACCTGCTTGTTGGCCTCAGACCAATCGAGATCCCACCAGCGATCGCGCTCGGGATCGAACAGCGGCTCCACCGAGGCCATCACCAGCGGCGAATGGGTCACCAACAAAAGCTGGACGGCGGTGTGCTGATGGAGGTTGTCAACCACATCCATCAAGGCTTTCACCACCCGCCGCTGCCAGGTGGGGTGCAGATGGGCCTCCACCTCATCCACGAGAAACATCATCTGTCGGGCCGGTGGACGAGCCAGCAGTTCACTGGCCTTCAGATGTTCCTGCCAGGCCCACACCAGCAGATAGGCAAGACCGATGATGCGCTTCACACCGGACGACCAGTGCGGCAAAGGCACCGCATGACCCGAGGGGGACATCAGGGTTGGGTAGTCTTTAGTATCTTGGCGGCGGATGCGCACCAATGGCCCCGGGGCTAGAGGCCGCTCAGGATCAGGGGACAGACGGTTGAGCACGGCCCTGAGCTGGGCGAAGGCTTCGCCGTTCTCCCGTTGCCAACTGGCCCAGTCCTGCACCAGCCCATTGCAGAGGCTGCCGAGATCGGACTGGGGATTGGGTAGGCCGGTCCACACTTGGCGACTGCTGAACACATAGGCCTTGGTTTGTTCAGGGGTATCGATGGCGCCTTTGCGCCTCCAGGAATTGCGCGCTGGATCCCACACGGCGAAGGCGCCATCGGCCATGGCGTACACCACCAAGCCGGGATTCACGGGACGGCCCGCCGGGCCGATCCACGCTTCTTCTTCGAGATTGAAGCTGCACTGGTAGGTCTTCGCCTGATCTGGATCGCTTTCCCCATCCACGCGGAAGCTGATCTCCGCCGATTCCCTGCGCAGGGTGGGCTGGGCCATGGCACCCCCGCTCAGGCCGGGGTTCAGCTCCTGGGGCCAACGACGGGTGAGGCAATACCAGGCCACATCGAGCAGAAAGCTTTTGCCGAGACTGTTGTCACCCGTGATCAGGTTGAGCCGTGGGGCCAGCTGCAGCTGCAGGGCGGGGGCCGGGCCGGTGTTGTGCAGCTGCAGGTGATGGAGCAAGGCGGCAGGGCGGGCACCGACAGTCTGATCCTAGGAGCTTCCCTACAGGCCCAGAACCGAGGGCATTCAGTGTTGTCGTTGCCCAACCAGAGGATGGTGAGGGTGGCCCGAGAATCCAAGCGGCAGGCAGGGGTGCCTCCAAGACCTCAGCCCAGCTTTTGGAACACCCTGACGGCATCCTTCCGGCCGATCCCTGGCAAGCGCGGCTACCGCTTCGCGGCCGCAGTGCGCTTCAAACAGCCAGGTCCAACGTTTCGGCGTGCTTCACCCCCGCTTCTTCCGCCTCCACTTCCAGCCAGAGCGCGATGGCCTCACGGATGTTGGCGAGGGCTTCCTCGCGGCTCGCGCCCTGGGAGTGGCAGCCAAGACAGTCGAGGCAACTCACCGACCAGCCCTCATCGGTCTGCAGCAGCCGGATCCGGTACGCCAACCTGAACTCCATCAGATGCTGGAACTTTAGCTGCCCCAAGCAGACAACCTCGTTCCACCGCCGATTGATGCCCCACCACCACGCCGGGCTTTCGGGCCGATCACGAGACCCCTTGGACACGACAGAACGGGCTGTTGCGCTTCAGATCTTCCCTTCGGCAATCAGGAGATCGAGTTGATCGCGGAACTGAAGCTTGAGATCTTCAATGCTGGTGAATTGGGTGGGATAGTGACCAAGCTCCGAGAGCTTGTCCAGAAATCTCCAGAGGGAGGTCAGAGGCTCACGCATACTCTTGTGATTGGAAACTTCAGTCTGCATGACATAGGTGTAAATAGAAGGCCTGCCCGAGGCCTTGAAGGCCTGATAGGCAACATCAAATTCTTCCTCCGTGAATGTGCCGGTTTTGGTCTTGAACAGGCTCACAAAAATGTCGCAGCTGCGGACAGCTTGGTTGTAGTCGTCTTGCAAGCGCGTTTCGCTCATGGCATCGAGGAAGTTTTCCCAGCGCCGAACTTCCAGGTACAGCCCCGAATCGCGCAGGCGATCGTTTAGCTGGCGCAAAGACAAGTCGAAGGCGTCTCGTTCGGCCTTGAGCTCAGAGGAGGAGGCCAGGAAGATCTGAACGGTTCTCGGGTCTGGCTTGTTCGCATCGGAACGCTGTTGCGCCTTGCTGGCTTCCTTGGCCCAGGCGGGCATTGTGTCGATGCGCAGGCCGTCCAACAGCTCGAGAACGTCCACATCCTCGTAGCTGTCGGGGCATTCGATCGACAACTTTCGATCCACCTTGCGCTTGAGCAGGCGTTGTTCCTCGTAGCGGGCCGGTGTGGTGGATTGGCGGCATTGGCTGCAGATGCAGGGCACCAGCTTGCGCAGCTTGCCCCTTAATCCCTCAAATGTGGCATTAAGGGCATCGAGGTCGCTGGCGATCACATCCCGGAGGGCTTTGGCTTCCGGACCGCGGGCGCGCAATTCGATCTCCTGGCCGGTTGGTGCGGCGAGGGAAGCGAGCAGCTGGGTCTCACCTTGCTCGAACAGGGCTCCAGCCGCCCAACAGCGCTCGGGTCGCCGCACGAAGCGATGCATGCGCACCATCAAGCGATTGATCAGGCCTTTGGGCAGAAAGTCGTACTGATAGGTGAGCACCAGGTCGTCCGCTTGGGCCCACTCCGTCAAGGCCTCCGGCGCGGAGGGGGAGAGCAGCTGGGGCATCAGCCAGGTGTCTGTTTTCTGGTCGGGGAGCTTGTAGCAGAGCTCGAACTTTTCCATCAAGGCGAGCAGTTCCGGATGCATCTCCGCATAAGTGGAGTCGGCC
>JBIIIX010000280.1:0-4059 GCA_044234415.1 Cyanobium sp. | reverse complement strand
CGGCCAGCAATGCCTGGAATTGTAGTCTATATTCGTGTTGACGGTAGCTTTTCAGTCTGGGATCCCGCTCGAAACTATTGGCGAGAAGATCCTCAAAGGCCATCTGCTTACCATTTCGACAATTCGAAAGTGTGGGAAGGTTTGGAGATCAATGGCATTAGGGTATGCGAAGGCCTAGATCGAGACTGGGTAAATTGGCAAGAAGGTGGCAAGACTCAGTTTGTGTCTCTCAAGGCGGTACTAGAGGCGCTTTCGGCGCCAGATGAACCGCTGACACCTGGCAAGCCTCGACGCCTATACCTCGGCGAAGGCAGAGATAGGCCAACTCTTAATATCGATGGCAAGGACGTGCCGGTCGCGCTTGCCTCTGCCGGCGCAAGACGCATCCTTGCTCTATCTTACGTACTCGTATGGACATGGTACGAGCACCATATTGCTTCACAACTTATTGGAAAGCGACCCGACAGTAGATTTGTTGTTTTATTTGATGAACCTGAGACTCATCTACACCCACGCTGGCAGCGAACAATCATACCCGCACTATTCAAAGCACTTGGACTGCTTCGCTGGAATGACTTGAAGTTAGACCAGAACTGGACTCCGCAGTTTATTATCTCTACACATTCGCCCATGGTCACAGCATCACTGGAACCCTTCTTTAGATCCGACATTGATCAACTCTTTCATCTTGAGATAGTCGAAGGGCAAATAAGGATCGAATCGGGATTACATTCGATGCAAGGAGATGTTGCTAACTGGCTGGTCTCAGAGTTCTTTCAGTTAAAACAGGCTCGATCAAAGGAAGCTGAAGACACTATTGAAGAAGCAGAGGAGTGGATGCGAGCATCCCAGGAAAAGAAGTCATCTTTAGCAGACAGTGCCTCTATCCACGATAAGCTTCTCAAGTTACTGCCAGAACATGACCCATTCTGGCCGAGATGGGTCATTAGTTCGACGCCCCAGGCGATCAGTGATGAGAATGAAGGATGATTAGCCTTATTCCCGTCGATGAGCCTGATGAATTTGATGCCAGAGCCAGGCAACCTGGCAATAAATGGCTCGCACAAAACACTGACCCCGTTAATCGACCACCAGACAAATGGTCACCGTTTCGCCAATATCTGATTGATGGTCAGCATGGGCTTTGCGCTTATGGCGCCATGCGCTGTATACCCGAAGCACAAGTTGACCACTACCTTTCAATCAAAAACCATCGTCATCTTGCGTATGAATGGTCAAATTACAGATATTCCAGCGGCCTGCTAAACAACCTCAAGGCCAATCACGACGATGCAGTTCTTGACCCTTATGAAATTGAGAATGGGTGGTTTCAGATACTGCTTCCGTCATTACAGTTGATTTGCACGGACAAGATTCCTTGCCATTTGAGACATAAGGCGAGTGAGACGCTTAGATTGCTTAAGCTTCGGGATGACGAGAGGATTCTTAGGTGGAGGCAGAGTATATTTGCTGAATATGAGTCAGGGCGCATGACCATCGAGGGGCTTCGGGCGTGGGCACCCCTTATTGCGGAAGCCGTTGATAGGCGAAATGCAGATTCATCACATGAATCAGGAGGCGGAGGGTGAGAAGAATTTATTCCTGCAAGTATGTTCGTCCTCGTCGAGTTTTCCCGGTCTCCGAAGGTCTCAATTGGATAAATTCTAGCAACAAACCCACTTCCACGGCAGCAGGACTTTTGTCTCCTAAGACACGTTTTGTGAAGGCTCAGTACCCCTTCGTGCGAGTAGCTTGTACATGAGCACCGCCGACATCGCTTCCACCGCTGAGATGGACCGGCTCGATCAGCTCGGCGCCAAGGCCTTCGCTGGCTTCCTAGTTCGCAAGGACTTGGTGCGCAAGTACTCCCGCCAGTACCCGGTGCCCACCTACGTGGTGGAGTTCCTGCTGGGCCGCTACTGCGCCAGCACCGATCCGGCCGAGATCGAAGAAGGTCTCCAGATCGTGGAGAAGCAGCTCCAGGGCCGGACCGTGCGCACTGGCGAGGAAGAGCTGTTCAAGGCCAGGGCGCGGGATCAGGGCAGCGTCAAGATCATCGACATCGTGCGGGCCCGACTCGATACCCGCAGCGACTCCTACATGGCGGAGGTGTAACGGCAGGCCGTTCCGCATCGCCGGGCTGCGGCCAATCCAGATGTCCAATCCCAACGTGCTGGGGATCCTGGCCAAGGGCCGCGCCGCCTTCACCACAGACGAGTGGCGTGACTTCCTGATCCGCTCGATCGGCCTGGAGCCCAACGCCCTCGATGAGCGGGCCAAGATGGTGGTGCTGCTGCGCATCGCTCCCTTTGTGGAGCGCAACTTCAACCTCGTGGAGCTCGGACCACGCGGTACGGGCAAGAGCCACTTGTTCCAGCAGATCTCCCCTTACTCCCACCTGATCTCGGGCGGCAAGGCCACCGTCGCCAAGATGTTCGTCAACAACAGCAGCGGGCAACGCGGCCTGGTCTGCCAGTACGACGTGGTCTGCTTCGACGAGGTGGCGGGCGTGTCCTTCGATCAGAAGGACGGCGTCAACATCCTCAAGGGCTACATGGCCTCTGGCGAGTTCAGCCGCGGCAAGGAGAGCATCCGGGCTGAGGGCGGCATCGTGATGGTGGGCAACTTCGATGTCGATGTGGAGCAACAGCAGCGCATCGGCCACCTGCTCAGCCCGCTGCCGCGCGAGATGCGCGATGACACGGCCTTCCAGGACCGCATCCATGCCTACGCGCCCGGCTGGGATTTCCCCAAGCTCAACCCCAACGAGCACCTCACCAGCCACTTCGGCCTGGTGAGCGACTTCCTCAGCGAATGCTGGAGCCGCCTACGCGATGGCAGCCGCCTGGCGGCGCTGCAGAACCGGGTGCATCTCGGTGGCGCCCTCAGCGGCCGCGACATCGAGGGCGTCAACAAGACGGTGAGCGCCCTGATCAAGCTGCTGTTCCCCGATCCCGAGATGGAGATCCCCGACGAGGATCTCGAATGGATCGTGCGCCTGGCGCTCGAATCACGCCGCCGGGTCAAGGAGCAGCAGAAGCGCTGCCTCAAGAGCGAATTCCGCAACACCCACTTCAGCTACACCCTCGGCCTCGACGGCGTGGAGACGTTCGTGGCCACGCCCGAGCTTCACAGCGACGACGCCATTGATGGCGACCCCTTGCCGCCTGGCCAGGTGTGGGCCATCAGCCCTGGCACCGGCGAAACCGGCCCGAGCTTGTACCGGATCGAAGTGGCCGTGGGCCCCGGCAGTGGCGTCAAGATCCTCAATCAGCCCGTGCCCCCTGCCTTCCGCGAAAGCACCAAGGTGGGCGAGCAGAACGTCTACGCCCGCGCCAAGGGCTTGGTGGGTGACCGAGACCCCCGCGGCCATGAGTTCTCCATCCAGCTCCGCGCCATGGACAACGATCGCAGCGGCGCAGGCCTCGGCCTTCCCGTGATGGTGGCCCTGGTCGGCGGCCTGCTCGATCGCAACACGCGCGGCAGCACCATCGTTGTGGGCTCCCTCAATCTGGGCGGCTCGGTTGAAATGATCCCCAACGCCGTCGCCATTGCTGAACTAGCCGTGGAGAAGCAGGCCAAGGTGTTGCTGATGCCCGTCTCAGCCCGCCGCGGCCTTAACGACCTACCCGATGACCTGGCGATCAAGATCTCGATTGAGTTCTACAAGGATCCGGAGGATGCAGTGTTTAAGGGGTTGGAGGAATAGTCGCTTGCCAGCTGCATCTCGCTATCGATCGCGGTTCACTCGCCTAAGGGACGACGCCCGATGGTTCTGGGCCGAACCCGGCTCCCCGATCAGCCTCTTGATCAGTCGCTGATGTCGCAGTAGAGAATGCCGCGCTCTGTTTGCTCTTCCAGCGCCTGACGGGTCAGGTCCCACACACTTGCAAGAGCTCGGTTTTGGGTAAGCGACGGTCCTCCTGCTTGAGGGTTGTGTCGGCAAACAGAGCCAGCACCATGGCATCCACAGAGGCAGGCTCGACAGCGGCAACATTGCCTGGATCCGCGGGCGGGCCGGGAGGCGCCGAGACCTGCTCAGCTGCTAGACCCAAAAAT
>JBIIIX010000279.1:0-4083 GCA_044234415.1 Cyanobium sp. | reverse complement strand
GAAGCGGAGTCGCTCAACGCGCCTGCGCCGCCCGAAAAGCCGCATAACTTCTATTTGGGCGGATCCGCCCAAGACGCACCGGAGCCCCCGGCTGTCCGCCTAAGTCGCAGCACAGGCCCGGCTGCAAGTCGACAGAAGCACTGCGCCACAATGGATCTCACGCCTGAAGGCCCAATGCTGGTGCATCTTAGGCGGATCCGCATAAGATGTGTTCATGGCGTTACAAAAGTGCTGGGAGCCGCTGAGGGGGCAGTAATGAGTTCTTGGCATGATTTGCCCTCTTTGTCAAGCGAGCCAGACAGTTTGCGGCTTGGCCGATATTCAAAGCTCGCGAAGACTACTCAGTCAACATAGTAAATATCGCTTAGCTGCGATCCTTCAAGCTCCGATCTAGTGGATCCGCCCAAGTTACCCCCCGGCCCTTCGCCCTGCACTTAAGCCGCAGGGTCGTGGGACAAGGTTGCGATCATCTGGAGCGGATCCACCTAGACAGTCTAATAAAGATTACAAAGTGTCGGCAGGACTGTTGATACCGAATCGGCCATGGTTCAGCGCATGGGTGTTGATCATGGTGGTTCGGATGGCGTTGTGGCCGAGCCGTTGCTGAATCGTGCGGATGTCATGGCCACGCTCGAGTCAGTGGGTGGCATTACCTGGCCGCAGGCCAGCGTGGCGGAGCCGCTGGACATAACGACAGCTGTGTGACGTGCCGGCCTTCCTGATCTTTGCCTCGATCACGGCTCGCCGAATCGCTTTCTGCGCCAGGCTTGGATCGAGATGATGCCGCGCCTGCTCTCCTGTTGGCTCCTTGCGCCAGCGCTGGTTCTGGGGGAACACCTACTGCCAGTTCCACTGCTTGTCCGCATTGCGGTAGTTGCGGCGGAGCGCTCCGAGTCGTTGCACACTTCCGTCCCACTCAGCAAGGTCTTCTCGTGCAGGCGTCGCTCCTTCCGTAGCTGCACTCGCAACCGCTCTCTTACCCCCAAAGCAAGCATCATCCGCCACTCCTTGCTGCCCCTCCCATCGCGCATAGTCCGTTCTCGGCGCTCGAAAGCCAGAGCCTGTACCCGCAGCCGCAGCGCTACCGTCGCATATACCTGCCTGCACCAACACCTCCAGATTCAGATCCCACTCCAGCAGCACCCGATACAGAACCAGCAGCGCCGCCCAGGCCTAGTTCTCGGTGGAGGCTCTAACATGACCCTCCACCGCCAGGTGCGTGAGATAGGCGTTCTCCTCCGCGCTGCCCATCCCCGCGGATGGCGCAGCTGGTGAAATCGCAGAAACCGCATCAGCCATTGCTCGTAGGTCTCCACGATTTGGCGGCCGTCGTGGCGGGCCTTCAGTTCCTCTCCATGGACCAACCCTTTGCCCACACCCTGAGCTTTGACGACCTCGAGGTGCTCGTGCTGGTGGAAAACGGCGGCGCCACGCCCCGCGAGGTGGCGGACGCCCTCGGCATGGACCTGGAGGAGGCCAAAGAGCTGTTTTACGACCTGGTTGGGCGCGGGCTGCTCACTTGCCAGGACGAATCCACCATCTTTCTGCTCACCCCCCTGGCCCGCAGCCTGCGGAACGATGAAGCGTTCCGCGCCGCGGCCTTCGCGGCGGCGATCACTGGGGCGGGGGCCAACAACCAAGGCTGAAACCGGCAATCCCCCTTGCCGCCTTCCATCTCGCGCTGATCATCAGCTGCGAGGGCCTGGGCATCACCTGCCGCATCGCCGAACTGGCCGAGTTGCGCGAGCTCGGGCCTGAACTCACCCGGCCCGTGCGCAAGCTTTCCCTCGGCCAACGCATGAAGCCCGAGTGGCTTGCCGTCCTGCTGCACCAGCCCGCGGTGCTCTGCCTCGATGAACCCTCCCTCGGGCTCGTCGTGAACGCCCAGGCCCGTTTGTTGCTCTTCTACCAGGGCGGCCTCTTCCACGACAGCGGCCTGCGCCAAGGCAGCCCAGGCCAGCTCATCAGACGGCTCGCCGTTCGCCGCACCCATGGGCCTCGCCAACTGGGCCTTGGCCTGCTATCCCATCAGCCCCCCTCCTTCTGGCAAGGTTCCATGGGGTGGCGATGCTTCGGCCACCGCCACCGCCAGCCCTGATGACCGCTTCGATTCGCACCCCCCTGCGTGGCGCCGCCCTGCTGGCAGACCCGCGCCTCAACAAAGGCACTGCCTTCAGCCTGGCGGAACGGCAGGCCTTGCAGCTGGAGGGCTTGCTGCCCTGGGAGCTGGAAACGATCGACCAGCAGCTGGAGCGCTGCCGCTTGGCCTTGGACGCGATGGCCAGCGATCTGGAGCGCTACGGCTGGCTCCAGGAGCTGCGCGAACGCAACCTCACATTGTTCCACCGCTTGCTGGCGGATCAGGTGGAGCGGGTGATGCCGCTGGTGTACACCCCCACGGTGGGCCAGGCGATTCAGACCTTCTCTCGCACCCTTCGCTCCCCGATCGGTGGGGTGTTCCTCTCGGCTCCCCAGCAGGGCCGGTTGCGCCAGGTGCTGGAGGCGGCGATCTCCGGCTGGAGTCCCTCAGGCCCGGGCTGGCGGCCGGAGCTGCTGCTGGTAACCGACGCCGAAGGGATCCTCGGCATCGGCGACCAGGGCATCGGCGGCATACACATCTGCCAGGGCAAGCTCGCCGTTTACACCCTCTGCGCCGGCGTTGACCCCTCTACCACCCTGCCGGTGATGCTGGATGTGGGCACCGATCGCCAGGAGCTGCTCGACGCCCCCACCTACCCCGGCGTGCGCCAGCGGCGCCTGCGCGGCGAGCGCTACGACGCCTTCCTGGCGGAGTTCGTCGCCGCCGCCGCCGCCCTCTGCCCTGGCGCCTTGCTGCAGTGGGAGGACTTCGGCGCCGACAACGCCCGGCGGGTGCTGGAAGCCCACCGCCACCAGATCGCCAGCTTCAACGACGACATCCAAGGCACCAGCGGCGTCGCCTGCGCCGCGATCCTGGCTGGCCTCAAGGGTCTCGGCAAAACCTTGCCCGACGCCCCCATCGTGATCTTCGGCGCCGGCACCGCCGGCTGCGGCATCGCCGAACGGCTGAAGCGCCTGCTGATCCGCCAGGGCCTCAGCCCCCAGCAGGCCCGCTCCCGCCTCTGGCTGCTGGATCGCCGCGGCCTCGTGTACGCCGGCCGGGCCCAGATGCGCGAGCTGGCGCTCCCCTGGGCGGCGGATGGGGACCGCCTGGCCGCGCTGGCTGCTGCCGGCACCCAGCCGGACGCCCAAGGACAGATCGGCTTGCAGGCCCTGGTGGAGGCCATCCAGCCCGCGGTGCTGGTGGGCACCTCCACCGTGGCCGGAGCCTTTGACCAGCCCCTGATCGAAGCCCTCTGCCGCGGCTGCGAGCGGCCGATCGTGCTGCCGCTCTCCAATCCCACCGCATTGGCCGAGATCACCCCGGAAAACCTGCTGCGCTGGAGCGGCGGTCGCGCCCTGGTGGCCACCGGCAGCCCCTTTGCGCCCGTCTGGGTGGATGGCCGCGAGCGGGTGATCGGCCAATGCAACAACTGCTTCGTGTTCCCTGGCCTGGGCTTCGGTGCCCTGGCGGTGGGAGCCCGCGAAGTGAGCGAAGCGATGATCGACGCCAGCCTTGAGGCCCTGGCTGCCGTGATCCCAGCGGCTCTCGATCCCGAGGCGCCGCTGATGCCATCCCTACGCGAGGTGCAGGCCGTCTCGCGCCAGGTGGCGGAGGCCGTGGCCCTCACCGCACTGGCGGAGGGCCTGGCAACCCGGGCCCAAACCGCCGAGGCGGTGCGCACCTGCCTGGAGCAACGCCGCTGGCAGCCGCAGTACGCCACTGTGCTGCCCGCCTGAAGCACTGCTTTGCCAACTGCTCAGCTTTGCCAACTGCTCAGCTTTGCCTGAAGCTCAGCTTTGCCTGCTGAGCAGCCTCGAGCTCTTTCGCCACCCCGCTGCTCCCAGCCGCTGGCACCGGCCGCAACGGCTGGTGAACGTGGGGGTCAATAAGACCTGTTTCGTCCGCTCGCGCCGGCCAGCCTCGACGCCTTAACACCGAGCCAACGCTGCTTCGCCCATTGGGATTCTTCGTCCGGCTCACCGAGGCCATCGCCTCCCGTC
>JBIIIX010000278.1:0-4098 GCA_044234415.1 Cyanobium sp. | reverse complement strand
CTTGATGAGCTGCGCGGACGCATCGACCGGCTGGAACAACAACTGCGGCAACGCAACGGCAAGCCTGACCTGCCGGATTGAGGCGCCCAATCGCGGCGCCCCACGGCGGAAATCCGATTGAGGGCGGCTGCCAGAATCCAGCCCCAGTGATCGATCCTCCAGAGCAGCAGCGCCATGCGTGACATTCTGATCAGCTCCGCGGTCTTCCTGGCCTGCCTGATGGTGGCCTTGGTCAGCCAGCTGGTGGCCCCCTCCAGCCTGGCGGCAGCTCCCAGCGGCGATCAGGCCATCGTCAGCGGCGCTCCAATGGCGACAACCATGGCGGCGACCACCATGGCGGCAACGACCATGGCGAAGGCAACCACGGCGGTCGCCTCGGCAACCGCTGGGGCACCTGCAACCCGCCTGGTGGCCTCACCCCTGGAGCTTGATCCCAACGATCCCAACCCCACCCTCTTCACGATGGCCAGCAGCAGCACCCCAGCCCCCAGCGCCGATGGCGATGCCTTACTGGCCGGGGCAGCCTCCCTCGGCGGTGACCTCTCCGCCACCAAGGAGGTGGTAACCGCCAGCGGCCTGCGCATCCTCGACCAGGACGTGGGCCAGGGTGCCGAGGCGGTCAGCGGCAAAACGGTGTCGGTGAACTATCGGGGCACCTTGGCCAATGGCAAGGAGTTCGACAGCAGCTACGGACGCGGTCCCTTCCGGTTCCCGTTGGGCGGCGGCCGAGTGATCAAGGGATGGGATGAGGGGGTGGCCGGCATGCGGGTGGGCGGCAAGCGCCGCTTGATCATTCCGCCCGATCTCGCCTACGGCGAGCGGGGAGCCGGCGGGGTGATTCCCCCCAACGCCACCCTCACCTTCGAGGTGGAACTGCTCGACGTCGGCAACTGAACAACGCCTGGGCGGCCCGTGATCGGCACGAGGTCGGCGATCGCCGCCCTCCCGCGGGGCGGCTCCTCCTACAAGGGCCGCTCCATCCTTTGCCTCAAACACAATCAGTAGGATGCCGGCGCCAGTCCGCGTGCCATCGCGCCGCCTCGCCGCGGCCGCCCCAGCACCGGCATCGTTTCCCCCCGTCGCCGAACCCTGTCCCATGGCCCACCAGCTGCCCGCTCTGCCTTACGACCTCGACGCGCTCGAACCCCACATCTCCCGCGCCACCCTGGAGTTCCACCACGGCAAGCACCACAACGCCTACGTCACCAACCTGAACAACCTGGTGGCCGGCACCGACTTCGAGGGCAAGAGCCTGGAAGACACGATCACCGCCGTGGCCGGCGATGCCAGCAAGGCCGGTGTGTTCAACAACGCCGCCCAGGTGTGGAACCACAGCTTCTATTGGCAGTGCATCAAACCCGGTGGTGGTGGCAGCCCCAGCGGCGCCCTGCTCGACAAGATCAATGCTGATTTCGGCAGCTTTGAGGCCTTCGTGGAGCAGTTCAAGGCCGCCGGCGCCACCCAATTCGGCAGCGGCTGGGCCTGGCTCGTGCTTGACAACGGCAGCCTCAAAATCAGCAAGACCGCCAATGCCGATCTGCCGTTGGCCCACGGCCAAAAGGCCCTGCTCACCATGGACGTGTGGGAGCACGCCTACTATCTCGACTACCAGAACCGCCGGCCCGATTACATCAGCACCTTCCTCGATAAGTTGGTGAATTGGGATTTCGTGGCCGCCAACTTAGCCGCCTGATCAGGCTGCCCATCCGGGTTGTTTAGCCTGCGCCAAGCAGTCCGATTCCGTCGGCATCTCACCAGCCCCTGCGAGCCAGGGGCTTTCGCTTGAGAAACCAGCCTGGGCGAAGGAGCCTGGGCATCACGTCCATCGTGGCGGTTCCCTCTGGCGAAAGCCATGGCGCCGCAATCCTCCAGCCGCAATCCTCCAATGGTCTGGGCCGGCGTTGTCCAGAAGTTGCCTGATCGACCGGATTAAACCAGCTGCGAGTCAGGCGGCAGAGCTTGCCGCAGCATCGCCTCGGCTGGAATCCACATGGCATCGCCATAGGAAAAGAAGCGGTAGCGTTCACGGATCGCCTCCGCGTAGAGCTCTAGCAGCCTGGAGCGCCCCAACAGAGCGCTGACCAGCAGCAACAGCGAGCTGCGCGGCAGGTGGAAATTGGTGAGCAACCCCTGCACCACCGCGAACTGGAAGCCGGGCTGAATCACCAGGGACACCGGGCCGGTGTGGGGCCGCAGCTCGCCGGCATGCAAGGCAGCCACCCCCTCAAGACTGCGCACCGAGGTGGTGCCCACGGCAATCACCCGGCCACCACGGGCGCGGCAGGCCTGCACCGAGGCCACCAATGCCGGCGTGACCTCGACCCACTCGCTGTGGAGTTCGAGTCCGTCGAGGTTTTCCTCTTCGAGGGGACGAAACGTGCCGATGCCCACATGCAGGGTGACTTCCGCCCGCTCAATTCCTCGGCGCTCGAGGGCGGCCAGGAGCTCATCGCTCAGGTGCAGACCCGCCGTCGGTGCCGCTACGGCGCCGGGTCGGCTGGCGTAACGGGTTTGATAACGCTCGTTGTCGCTGGGCTCGTGGGCGCGGATGTAAGGCGGCAACGGCACGTCGCCGTAGCGCAACAGCAGCGGCTCCAGGCCCGTGGCATCGGCAAACTGGGGCGGGAAGCGAATGCGGCGACAGCCCCGCTGCTCCGGATCGCCTTCCACCCGCACCGCCAGCTGGGGTTGACCAGGCGCCTCGAGCTGCAACCACTCGCCATCGCGGAGCCGTCGGGCCGGCCGAGCCAGACACAGCCAAACACCGTCCCCCAGGGGTTCGACCACCAGCAGCTCCACCGCCCCGCCACTGGCGCGACGGGCGGTGAGGCGAGCCCGCAGCACACGGGTGTTGTTCACCACCAGCAGGTCGCCGGGGCGAAGTTCCTCCTGCAGATCCCACACCTGCCGGTGACGCGCCCCCGCGGCGGCCTCCACGATCAGCAGCCGGGCGGCATGGCGAGGTTCTCGCGGCCGCTGGGCGATCAGCTCATCAGGGAGAGTGAAGTCGTAGGCGGACAGCAGACGATCGGCTGGATCGTGCATCGGCGGATGTCGGCAACTGGGCGGTGGCGATGAGCTCTGGTCACCAGGGGGCGCGTGAATTGTCACGTCGATCATCACGTCGCTCGTGGCTTCGAGCGTGGCGTCGATCAGTCGGTACCAGCTGATGCCCAATCCCGTCCCTGCGGCGGTGGTCGGCCATGCCGTTCCAGGATACGGTTATCAAGAAATTGCATGCCGCACCCCCACATTGTGGGAGTTTGTTGCGGCCGCTGTGGCCTTCAGAGGGCCAGGCTGTCCGGATCGTTCTCGATCAGCTGGGCGAGATCGCGCAGGAATGCCGCGGCGTGGGTGCCGTAGATCACGCGATGATCGGCCGTGAGGTTCACCTGCATCTGACGCCGCACCGTGATCGCTCCCTCCTTGGTGGCCACCACCGTGGGGCGAGACGCGGCCACGGCCAGGATGGCTCCTGTGCCAGGCGGCAGGATCGCATCGAAACGATCGACTCCAAACATGCCGAGGTTGGAAACGGTGAAGGTGCCGGTGCTGTATTCATCTGGCTTCAGCTGCTTGGCGCGGGCCCGGCTGACCAGATCCGCCCAATTGCGCGACAGGGTGTAGAGATCGGTGCGGTCGGCATCGGCCAGCACCGGGGTGATCAGGCCTCCATCCTCCATGGCCACCGCCACCGCCACATTCACCCGTTGCGGATAGGTCATGGCCGCCTCGCTGCCGCTGGCGTTCACCTGGGGATGGCGGGCCAGGGTGACGGCCACCGCCTTGGCCAGCAAGGCAGTCATTGTGACGCCCTTGCCCTTGACCTGCTTATAAAGCGCATCGAGTTTGTCGGTGGTGATGGTATAGCCAACATGGAAGCAAGGAATGCTGAGGCTGGCGTTCATGTTGCGCACCACCGCCTGTTGCAACGTGTTGAACGCCACGGTGTCGCCAGGGCGGCCGAAGCTTTGGGCCGGTTCCGCAGGGGCAGCCGGGGCCGGCGCTGCCGCTCGGCCATTGCCGGAGCTCGCCGCCGCCACGCCCTCGGCCACCCTCGGCACCGACACCGGCTGACCGCTGGCTCGCTCCACATCC
>JBIIIX010000276.1:0-4099 GCA_044234415.1 Cyanobium sp. | reverse complement strand
CGGCCGATGAAGTGCCAGTCGAGCGGTTCCAGATCGGTCAGCTCCTGGCGTTTGGCCAGGGCCTCTTGCAGGCGACTCTCGCCGAAGCTGCGCTGGCCGGCGGCCACGGCCTCACGAATCGCCGCCGCCGGCTGACCCTTGCTCACCGCCAACAGCCTGGTGCAGGGCGGCAGCTCGGCGCGCAGCGCCGCCAGCCGTTCGGCCAGGCCAGGGGGCGGCATCAGATGAAGGTCTGGTCGAACAACTGGCGCCAGTGGGCCAGCACCTCCGGCCCTTCCCGCCGAGCCCGGGCAAGGTTCTGCTCGGCCACATGGCGGGCATCCATCTGGGGCACGATCTCAAAGGAGGCTCCCCGGGTCTGCAAGGTCACCAGGAAGAAGATGCGCTGGGCATAGAGCGTGGCGTACAGATCCCGACCCTCCCCCGCGGGTGCCACCCTGTAAAGCATTCCAAAGGTGGGGTGGTTGAGATAGCGCTCAGCGCTCACGTGGCACAGCAGATCAACAGGGATATTAAAAACCACCGACACGCCAGCGCACCCCCAACAGCGCCACGAGGGCCAGCATGGCGGCGGCGGAAATCGGCCCGGAGGCTGGGCCTGGCAGCCGCAGCTGATCGGCTGGCTGCCAGGTACCGCCCCGGGCCATCAACGCCTCGGCCCCCTGCTCGGCCCGCAACAACAGGTTGGCCAGCAGCCGCTCGCCGACCGCCAGCACCAGCTCCAGACCCCGCTTCCAGCCCAGCGCCTTGAGGTTCACCGCCCGGGTGGCGAGGGCCCGCAGCAGGTTTTGCAACTCCTCCTGCACGAGCGGCAGGAAGCGCAGGGCCAGCAGCAGCGTGAAGCCGAGCCGCTGCATCGGCCAGCCGAGCTTCTCCAGCGGCGCCAGCCACCAGCTGATCGCCCAGGCCAGCTGCTCGGGCGGGGTGCTGATCAGGAGCAGGTTGGCGCTGTGCAGCAGGGTGACCAGCAGGGTGGAGGTGTTGATCGCCAGGGCGGCGGATTTGCGCGTGATCACCAGAGGCCCCAGCGGCACGGGGCCTAAGCGCAGCGGCCCCCAGCGCCATAGCTCCCAGCTGCGACCCTCCACCTGGGCCGGGGGCTGCCCCGCTGCCTGGGGCCGCAGCCGCAACTCCGTGGGGGGGCGCTGCAGGCTGGCGCTGGGGGTGGCGTCGGCGGGCAGTAGGGCGGTGAGCAGGCCCACCAGCAGGGCCACCACCAGCAGGGTGGGCAGGCTGCGGCGCCACAGGCGCCAGGGCAGGCCGCTGAGGGCGGTGACCAGCAGCAGCAGCAGCACGAGGGAGCAGCGGAAGCGGGGTCCGGCCAGGACAGGGGTCAGCAGGAAGGTCACGGTCCAGGCCAGCTTGAGGCGCGGATCGAGGCGGCTCAGCCAGCTGAGCCGTTCCCCCGGCTGGGCGTCGACGTATTGGCCGATCGGCACCTGGCGCAGCCAATCCATCTCAGCGACTCCGAAACGGCGGCCAGTGCCCAGCCATCTTGAGGCGCGCCTGTCTCGTGAGGGGAGCCAGCATCATCCGGGCCTCCAGTTCTTGGAATGGCTCAGCTGCCGCGGGCCTGCTGGCGGGCCTGATCCCGTTCGGCATCCCGCTGCTGTTTGCCGCGCCAGAACAGGCGAATCGGCGTGCCTTCGAAACCGAGCGACTCGCGGATCTGGCGTTCGACGTAGCGGCGGTAGGTGTCACCGAAGAGCTTGGGGTCGTTCACAAAGAGGGTGAAGCTGGGGGGCCGGCTGGCCACCTGGGTGCCGTAGTAGAGGCGCCCCTGGCGGCCGCCGCGGGTGGTGGGGGGGGAGCGCCAGCGCAACGCCTCTTGCAGCACCTCATTCACCACCGAGGTGCTGACGCGGCGGCGGTGCTGGTCCACGGTGGCGGCGGCGGCGGCGAACACCCCCTGCACCCGCTGGCCGGTGAGGGCCGAGGTGAACAGCATCGGCGCCCAATCGAGGAAGTAGAGCTTGGCGCGCAGCTCCTTCTCCATCGCCGCCATGGTGTGGCTGTCTTTCTCGATCGCATCCCATTTGTTAACAACGATCACGCAGGCGCGGCCCTCTTCCTCAATGCGGCCGGCCAGGCGCTGATCCTGCTCGGTGACGCCATCGGTGACATCGATCACCAGCAGGCAGACATCACTGCGTTCAATCGCCTTGAAGCTGCGGTTGATGCCGAAGAACTCGGGGCCGTAGTCGACGCTGCGACGGCGGCGGATGCCGGCGGTATCGAGCAGCTTCCAGGTCTGGCCCTCCCGTTCGAGGGTGGTGTCGATCGTGTCGCGGGTGGTGCCGCGGATCGGGCTGACGATCGCCCGATTTTCGCCGCAGATGGCGTTGAGCAGGCTCGATTTGCCCACATTGGGACGGCCCACGATCGCCATCTGGATCGGCTCGGGACCCTCCTCAACGTTGGAGGGCGGCAGGAAGCTGAGCACCTGATCGAGCAGATCGCCGGTGCCGGCGCCGTGGATGGCGGAGATGGGCTGGGGTTCGCCCAGCCCCAGGCTCCAGAACTCGGCCGCCATCGCCAGGCCCTGATCGGGAGACTCGCATTTGTTGACCGCCACCAGCACGGGCACGCTCTGAAAGCGCAGCCATTCAGCGATCGCCTCATCGGCTGCGGTGAGGCCGGCCTTGCCATCCACGATCAGCAGGGCGACGGAGGCTTCGGCGAGGGCGAGGTTGGCCTGTTCGCGGATCTCGGGCAGGAATTCGCTGTCGTCGTTGAACACCAGGCCGCCGGTGTCGACGACGCGGAACTGACGATCAGCCCAAAAGGCTTCCTGGTAGGTGCGGTCGCGGGTGACGCCGGGCTGGTCGTGGACGATGGCTTCGCGGCTGTGGCAGAGCCGGTTGACGAGCGTGGACTTGCCCACATTGGGGCGCCCGATGATGGCGACGACGGGTAACGCCAAGGAGAATTCTCTGAAATACAGCCAAGCAAGGCTTCGACACTACCGCGAGGCGGACGCGCCCCCCCCGGGTGGCGGGCTGGGATGGCGGGCTGGGGTGCGCACCGGTTGGGCGTGCGCTGATGGGGAGAAGCCATCGGGGAGGAGCCTTCGGCGAAGGTTCCCTTGCGGGCCAGCCCAGGGCCCGCGGCACTCGCAAGCGTGCCGACTGTGGCGCAGCCGGACCTCCGCTAGCCCAAGGCTTGCTGGCCCCGATCGCCAGCATCCCGGTAGGGGTTCCGGAGCGGAAGCTTGACGCCCACACCCTGCATCGCAAACGGATCGGCACGGTGCTGGTGAGCAGCGGCACGGCCCCCTGATTTGGGCGCACGGGGCTCTGGGAACGGCGATGCGCCTGGAGAGCTGAGGCCGCTTCAGCCCACCGGCGGATCGCCGCGATGGCCCACCACCGGATCGGCCGGCGGCGGCAGCAGCGGTGGCAGGGGGCCGGAATCCGGCAGTGCTTCGCCGCGGGCGGCCAGGTGGGCCAACAGCCAGTTCACCGCCGTGGCACGGCGGGTGCGACGCGGGTAGAGCTCGCTGATTTTGTAGCCCGGGAAGGCCAGCTGTTGCTTGAGCAGTTGCTTGTGCTCCTTGGCGATCGAGCGGGTCAGGGCCACGCTCGCGGGGCGCTCAGCGATGACCTGCGGCGCGATCGGGAAGGACTCCCGCCAGCGGGCCTCTGTGGCCGGGCCCGCGCTCCAGGTGCCGTCGCCAGCGGGGGCGTAACCCAGGCGCGGCCAGATCAGCTCACACACGAAGCGATCGCTGGTGCGGTCGGCCAACACGGCCTCAAGCAGCGCCCGGCTCAGGGGCCAGGCAGCGGGCGTGGCGGCGGCTTCCACAGGGAGGTCGGGGCCTGAAGTGCGCCCCAGCATGGCCTCCCGGGCGAAGCCACCCGGGCCCGCCCGGCAGGGCCCGCCCAGGAGGGGGAAGGCCATGAGGGGGAAGCCCAGCGGGGTCCCCCCATCCGGCTCCGGCCGGCGGGGTCTTCCTAGGCAACCGGCACCGCCCTGGCCGCCCAGCGAGCGCGCCAGCCTTCGCCAGGGGCCCCAGGCGGGAGGGCGGTGGAGGGCGAGAATCGCGGCGATGACCAGCACCGCGCCAGCCACCCCAAGAGTGCCAGCGTCCGCTCCAGGG
>JBIIIX010000277.1:0-4099 GCA_044234415.1 Cyanobium sp. | reverse complement strand
AAGATTGGCCACCAGGGAAGGTCGGCCACCAGGAATCTGGGCCGCTGGGAAGGGTGGCGCTGGCCGGAGGGCTCGCCCCGGGGGAGGCTGCCGGGGCTCGAAGGCCGCCCCCTGGGGGGGATGGCCATGGCGGTCTTCGCCGTGGCGAACGTGGCCGTGGCGGAGGCTCAGTGGGCCGTGCCGTTGCCGTCGTAGTCGTCGGTGTCGTAGTAACCGCCGCGAGTGCCGAAGAACAGGGTGGTCAGGCAGAACAGCCCGCTGCCGAACAGCAGCACGCTGGCGAGGTTGAAGCCGGAGTCCATGGCGTGGGGGGCAGGTTGGGCGGAGGCCCAGGATTTCCAGTCTGGCGGCGCTGGCTAGGGGTTGCAGAGCTGCTGCGGGGGACCAGATCGGTTGGCATGGTGAAACCCCATGCCCACGGTCCGCCCATCGCCCCGACATCCGCCACGGCTTTCCCGGCGCTGCCGCCTGCCTTCTTTCGCCGCCGGGCTGAGGAGGTGGCGCCACGACTGATCGGCTGCCGGCTGGTCAAACGGTTGTCCAATGGAGCGTTGCTCTGGGGAGTGATCGTGGAGACGGAGGCGTATTGCCAATCCGAGCCCGCCTGCCATGGCCATCGCCGCCGTTCACCCCAGAACGAAACCCTCTTCGGCGAGCCCGGCCAGTGGTACGTGTACGTGAGCTACGGCATCCATCACTGCGTGAACGTGGTGACGGAGCGGGCGGACTGGGCCAGCGGCGTTCTGCTGCGGGCGGTGGCCCTGCCGCGGGAGTCGGAGCGAATCGCCGCTGGCCCGGCTCTGTTGGCGCGCCGCTTTGGCATCGACCGCCGTCACGACCGCCAACCCCTCGACCCATCCATGGGCCTGTGGCTGGCCCCGCGGCCCGCCTCCCTAGAGGCCCTGCTGGCTGGCGAGGACAGCGCCGCTGACGGCGACCCGCCGGCCTTGATGCGGACCACCCGCATTGGCATCAGCCAGGGTCAGGAGCTGAGCTGGCGCTGGTATCTCAGGGCCAGTCGCAGCGTCAGTCGCCGGGCCCGAGGCGATCGGGCGCCAAGCCCGCCCCAGGCCTGGACGGTGGGTGAGGACTAGCGTGCGGAGGTAAGCCAGCAGCCAACTTGGGAACCTGGAGCCACCGCCATGTGATCGATTTGGCGGCCTTCTCCCTGGAAGATTTCGCCACCGTGCTGGATCTGGCCCAGCGGTTCCGCAGCCTGCCGCTCACCGGCACCCGCAAGCTGCCAGCGCTGCAGGGGCGGCTGATGACCAGCCTGTTCTTCGAGCCCAGCACTCGCACCCGCAGCAGCTTCGAGGTGGCCGCCCGGCGCTTGTCCGCTGATGTGCAGAGCTTCTCGCCAGCCTCCAGCTCCCTGAGCAAGGGGGAGAGCCTGTTGGATACGGCCCGCACCTATGTGGCGATGGGCTCTGATGTGCTGGTGGTGCGGCACCGCTGCGCCGGGGTTCCCGAGACCCTGGCCCGCGAGCTGGAGCGGCATGGAGAGCGCGTGGCGGTGCTGAATGCGGGCGATGGCCTGCATAGCCACCCCAGCCAGGGCCTACTCGACCTGTTCACCCTTGCTCGGCATTTCAACCCCGAAGCCCCCAGCCCGGAGGCGCTGCGGGGCCGCCGCATCGTGATCGTGGGAGACATCCTGCATTCACGGGTGGCCCGCTCCAACATCTGGGCCCTCAGCGCCTGCGGTGCTGAGGTGGTGCTGTGTGGGCCGGCCACGCTGTTGCCGGAGGCATTCGCCGCGTTTGTGGCGGCGCCACCGCCGGGGCAGGCGGCCGACCCGGTGGCTCAACGCGGGAGGCTGCGAATCTGCCGCACATTGGAGGACGCCCTGCCCGGCGCCGATGCGGTGATGCCGCTGCGCTTGCAGAAGGAGCGCATGCGTCAGCATCTGCTCACCAGCTTGGAGGCCTATCACCGGCGTTACGGCATCAGCCAGGCGCGGCTGGAGCTTTGCGGCAAGCCGGTGCCGGTGCTCCATCCGGGGCCGGTCAACCGGGGGGTGGAGCTGGCCGGTGATCTGCTCGACGACGATTCCTGCAGCTTGGTGGAAGAGCAAGTGCGCAACGGCATTCCGGTGCGGATGGCGCTGCTGTACCTGCTGGCGGCGGAGCCGCTCACAGCAGCTTGAAGCCTTCCATCAGAAGGCCATAGAGCAGGCCGATACGGGTCGTGTCCAGCAGCTGCAGCGCCAATCGGTCGCTCGGCCGATCGAGCAGACGGCGGCGGAGGCGTGCCGCCAGCTCCAAGGCCAGCACGCAGATCAACGCCGCGATCGGGTCGGATTCATCGGCGGCGCCGGTGATCGCGTTGATGCTGCTGCCGATCCAGAAGGCCGTCAGCAGCATGATCAGCAGCAACGACAAGCGCCGCCAAGGGTTGTTGGCCCAGTCCCCTAGGCGCAGGCGCACCTCGATCACGCGCCGTTGCAGGCGGGTGTCCTGAAACGGTGGCGGGGTGGGAGAGGCCGTGGCGGCGAGAGTGTTGGAGAGACCCCAGAGTGGCGCAAGCCCATGGAGGGCTTCAACCGGGCCAGGTTGGAAGGGGGGCAGGGCTACCTATGGGTGGAGCCACGACCTGGCTATGGACCAGATCGGCGACTCCGGAGGCGATCCCCATCACCCGACCCGGAGCCCTGCGTCCCTATGTCTACACCATCTCTGGAGTCTGCGCAGCCCGGATCCCCCACCGATAGGGGATCCCAATAAAAAAGCCCGTGGCGCTGGCCCGGGCAGGTGATGGGGACAGCCGTAAGGGAATCAACTGGGCCGGGCGGAGGCAAGAGGGGGCAGCCGCTGTGGCGAGCGTCCATCGGGGGCTTGACGTTCCCAGGGTGGGAATCAGCCGTCGCCCTCCTTCTTGCGGGAGCCCTTGCCCTCCAGCAACTCCAGCAGAGCCTCCATCTGTGCCATGACGCCGCGCACCTCACCGGCTTCGGGCAACAGGCCGTCCTCCATCACACCTTGATGCATCTCGCGGAGCTCCTGACGGATGTAGCGGAGATGGCTGACAACCTGCTCACGCTTTGACTGCGACATCGACTGGGAGATCCTTCCAGCACTCTTAGTACCACATCGCCGGCCGGAGGCCTCGTGGGTCCAGGCCGCAACGGTGCGCCAGGTGCGATCCCGCTTGCCCGCAGCGGCTGCTTGCCGCGGCCCAGGCTTGGAGCCGCGCAGTCTTGAGGCTGGCCGCGGGGCCTTGAGGCGCAACGCATGGGGCTGGATTGCCCCAGCCAGCGTTTCCGGCGAGCGCCAAGCACGAGGCGCTCGCCTGACAGATGCTGATTCGATTCGGATCTGCGGCACCGGATCTGTGGCGAGCCGCCATGAAGCCTGGGTTGGACGGGAGGGACGTGAGCCGCTGGGTTGAGGCCGCCGCGGTCGGAGAGATTCCTGTGCTCGGGCATCTACGCATGTGCTCGTGGATGTACGCAAACGCACACCGATTGGCTTCCATTTGCGTGCGCCGGTTTGCCAAGGAGGCTCTCGGGGAGGCAATGCCAGCAGCTTCTTCTTTGGAAACGTCTCCCGTCTCCACCCCCTGGACGCCCTGGCCATGGTGATTCGTCATCTAACCGGAGCGAGGCACTGCGTTGGAGCAGGCTCGCCGTCATCTTGATGCTAGTGATGGAGTACGAGTTGCTCAAGCGAGCCGCAGATCTCGCCAAGAAGATGAAGCAAGTTGGCCTGGTTCGCAACCTTGATATCCCCGTTCCAAGCAGGGTTTTGAGCGGTCATGCGAGCGGCCGCCCGGCTGCCAGCGTTGGCATGTGCGTGCCAATCCTCAGCCCTCCGGGGGGATCGTGATCTCCCTCAGCATCCGTGCTGATGAGATAAACGCAGATCGCCCCACGTAGCCGCTCGCCCCAAGGCAGCCTGCACAAAAGGGGAGGCCAATCGCACAGCCTTTGACAAGGAATCGCAAAGCGCTGATCTACCCTTAAAGTGCGCAAGTGATGCAGCGCTGCTTGCCTGCTTCATCGTAACTTCAATCGCAACCTTAATCGCAATTTTAATCAAGCACGACAGCGCGGCAGGGCCAAGACAACTGGCGCGACTTGAAGCGTGATCAAGGCCGTGGC
>JBIIIX010000275.1:0-4117 GCA_044234415.1 Cyanobium sp. | reverse complement strand
CCTGACAGGCAGGTCGTTTACTGGTTCGAACGCCTCTGGCGTGGTTTGCTTGAACGTCACCGCAGGTGACATCAACACTGGCGTGGAAGCGATCATTAGCACCTCTGGCTTCTTGACCTGTTCCTTCACCTAAGCTTCTGGTCTGTGCCATTGGGCATCGCCAAGCTGCCCTTGGCACGCGAACTGAAAACACATGTATCCCCCCAGGCCGCTGGGGGGATTCTTTTCGTTGCCTGCAGATTGCGGCGGAACCCCGCCGCAGAGCATGACGGCTCGACCAGCGTTTGTGACAAGCACGACCAATTTCGCAAGGCTTATCAACACACCCTGTAGGTGCTGTCTACATTCCCTACCCATGGCGGCGGGGTTGTCTTGCTGATACGCTGTTGAAACAACGCCAGAGTTCCCTTGAATCCTGGCCTTCAGCCGGCCGCGTGCTTGCTGCATTGTCAAGCCGTTGAGACTCGCTGCTTCTTGCCCATGCCGCCCACTACTCGGATCACGGCCAAGTTGAAGCTGGAACTGCTGCGTGGCCTTGGTCAGCGCCGTCGGATCGACTCCTCCAGTCAGCCCGGAGGCTTCACGCTGATCGAGCTGATGGTTGTGGCGGCTGTTTTTTGTTTGATCGTCGCCGTGGCCCTGCCAACTCTGCTGCGGGCACGCAATCGGTCGGAAGCCGGCGCCGTGGTTGGGGAACTCGCAGGGCTTGCCAAGGAATGTGCCGTCGCCAACGCCGCCAAACTGCAGGAGGTGATCAACGTGAATGGTGTCAGTGTCACCTGCAACGGCGCAGCTGTCACGATCATCGGGCGTCCATTCATCGTCCCTGCGGATGGTGTCGTCTGCCTGAATGTCACAGCAGGGTCCACTGCCAGCGGCGTCTACGTCGCTGTGGATCCCAACGGTAAAATGAGTTGCTCCTTCACCTGAGGTGGCAGTAGGCTTGGGATAATGGTGATAATATCGTAGCATGATGGCAAGCCGGTTTCTTCAGTGCGCCAGCCTTCGAGGAATCACAAGTAGAATCTGGATTAACTTTTGTTAATGCATGGTCTAACCAGGGTAGGATCGAACCTTGACTACAACAACGCACGATCAACTGAACCGCCCCGGTGCTGTGGTGAGTGGCTCAAGTTCCACGGTCGAGCCAGCCGCGAGTTCGGCCGAACAGCGGGCCACGGATCTGATCGCCCAGGGAGACTACGCAAATGCGCTCGTGCAGCTTCGCTATGTCGCACGCCAACCGCAGCGCCGCGTGTTTGCCTATTGCGCCGGCGGCGCTTGCTTCTACAAGCTCAAACGCCTACAGGCGGCTCAGCGATGGCTGCGTAAGGCCCTGGCACTGGATCCTGTTCACCGATCCAGCCGCTTCAATCTGGCGAACACCTTGCTGGATCTTCAGCAACAAGACGAAGCTGTCGATCTCTATCTGGCTCTACTCCAGGAAGAGCCTGAGAATCTTCGTGTTCAGATCAACTGCTGTTATGGGTTAGCCCAACTGAATCGCGAACAGGAAGCCCTGGAGCTCTTGCAACGCATCCTGCAAGGTGAGCCCGAAGCAATTTCAGTGCAGCTTGAACTTGTGCACCTGCTCGCAGATACATGCCTACGTAGGCATCTGCTACCGATACTGCGATCTCTGATCCGCCGGCAGCCCGATTGTGATGAGGCCTTTTTTGCGATGGGCTACTGCCTGCAGAAACTCAATCGGCAAGATGATGCCTTGCGGTTTGTGATCAAGGCCACTGAGCTACGCCCTATTCATGAGCCTTACCTTGATCTCCTCCTCACCCTCCTCAACGATCTCTCGCAGCCAGAACGCTCGCTACCCCTCTGCGAACAACTGCTGAAGAAGTCGCCCGATTTACCCTCGCTGCTGCTCCACTACCATCTGATCACCCCGGTGGTGTTCCGCTCCGCCGCGGAGCTACATCACTACTGGGCCCGTGTGTTAAGAGGCCTAAGGCTGCTGACGGCCATGGACTTCTCGTATCTGCTTAGTCCCTATGTCATTTATCCTCATTTATTTTTTCTCGCTTACCACTGGCAAAATCTGAAATGCCCCCTTACTCTCTACAATGATCTTTTGGCACGCCTCTACGGCTTATCCTCTAAGCCTGAGGCAGATCTTCAGCGCCACCAGGGCCGTATCGGCCACCATGCTCTCGAAGGCAATCCCCCTCAACCACTGAACATTGCCGCTCGCAATGGCATTCAGCCGATCCGCATTGGTTTCGCCTCTGAATACTTTAACGATCATAGTAATAGTCGAGCCTTCGAAGGATTGATTCGCAACCTCAACCGCGATCGCTTCGAAGTCACGCTCATTCACGGCCCCTCTGCCAAGCCAGACGAGGCGCAGCACGCTTTGAATCAGTGCGTCGATCGCGTCGAGCAACTACGCAATATCAGCCCAGGCTATCCCGATAAAGACCAAATCAAGAAACTCAATCTCGATATTCTCTTTTATCCAGACCTTGGCATGAACTGCCAGATGAACTACCTGGCAATGCAGCGCCTGGCGCCCATTCAAATGACTGGCTGGGGGCTTCCCCACACATCAGGTGTTCGCGGCATTGACTACTACATCTCTAGCGATCTTGCCGAGCCTGCAGATGCTGACGATCACTACGTAGAAACCCTGGTGAGATTGCCTGGACTGCCGTGTTGCTACTTATCCGAGCGTCTCGAGTTTTATGAGGTGCCTCGCAGCTATTTCATGCTGCCTCCTGGAGCTCCGATCTTCGGTTGTTTGCAGAGCCTCTTCAAACTCCATCCCCACTTTGACTGGGCATTGGAACAACTGGCCATCGCCAATCCAGATGCTGCCTTCGTCTTCGTCGAAAATCCCAAAGCCGGGGTGACAAAGCGCTTCTTGGAACGGGTCCAGGTTACGGCGCCCCACTTCCACGAGCAGCTCGTGATGCTCGCCACGATGAATCGGCTGCAGTTCATCGCCCTCTCCAACTGCATCGATGTGCTGCTGGATCCCTTTTTCTATTGCAGTGGCATCACCTTCTATGAATCCACCTATGTGGGCACCCCCACGGTGACCCTGGAGGGGAGGTTTCTGCGCTCCCGCTTCGTGGCCGCCGCCTACCGGTTGATGGGCGTCACCGATCCCCCGATCGCGCACTCTGTCTCTGAGTACGTGGACATCGCCACGCGCCTGATCAGCAACCGTGAGGCGCTGGACCAGCTGCGCCAGGAACTGCGCCAGAAAGCGGCCGCGCACCTTTACGACGACCTCAACTACGTGCGCGGCTTTGAGGCCTTCTGCGAGCAGGCCCTGGTGCGCCACGGCCTGCGCCCTGCCCAGCCAGCCTGAGCGGGGCGTTGCTCCGCTGAGCTGAACCAAGCCGCAATCAGGGCGCGGCCATCACCAGGGTGCTGGCGATCCTGGGTTTGTGTCCATGGTGGTCCGGCAGTTCTTGTTGCACCTCGAGCTCGAGCCGCCCACCAGCCAGGGCCAGCACCTTCAGCCCCCCAGCCGGTAGGCCATCCAACACAACCCGATTCAGAGCCATGCCGGCGCTCGGTTGGCCATCCAAGGTAAAGGCTGGACCACAGCGCATCAGCACCTGGCCTTGCCAGATCGCGCTCGGTGGGCTGCCGATGCTGTAAGTCACCGGGCTGGTTGCCCCCTCCAGATGCAACACCACTGTTCTGCCCGCCAGCGGGCAAGCCGCTTGACTCACCGCCGCCAGCGAAACGGCGCTGGAGCGCAGCACATCCTCGCGGATGAGTTCCAACACCCGACGCTGCTCTAGCCCGGCCCGCAGCCGCCGCACCAGCAGGGTGCTGCTGCGGGTATCACTCAACAGCAACTGCACCATTGCGGCGCAGCCCACCACGCCGAGCGTTAGCGCAAGCAGCAATTCAATCAATGTAAACGCCGCTGCCGCCCTCGGCTGCCGGGGCAGCACGGCCCCAACAGCCCGGTGCCTCGCCGCTCCGCTACGGCTCGAACGATCCAGGAAACGTTGTCCTCGCATCGCGCTCAGCCTCCTCAGCTCTCGGGAAGGCAGGTGGACGCCTCGTAGCGTCCCTGTCGCACCACGCCCAGTGGCGGCGAGATCACGAGGCAACGGGCCAGCGCCGTGCCCTCGGCCCGCAC
>JBIIIX010000042.1:0-15068 GCA_044234415.1 Cyanobium sp. | reverse complement strand
GTTGCCGGGCTTGACACGATCACGCCAGCCCACCTCCAACCGGAAACGCTCCATGTTGGCTTCCGGGGGACCTTCATTCTCTGAGTCAGCGGTACGGCGCCGTTCGGGACGTGCGCTGCTGGGCCCATCGGAGCCGCGGGCGCGATCGGAGCCTTCGCGGCGAGGCTGAAGCCAGCGCTCTTCACCGGAAAGCAGCAGGGGCCGCGATCCCAAGCTGAGCTGCAGGGATGCAAGGGCCAACCGCTCCGGCTCGCAGCCCTGTTCCTGAGCCACCCGTTGCAGGATTTCCATCAGCAGGGCCCGCTCCTCCTCACTGCCTCGCGGTTCCAGCAGGCTGTCGGTGAGACGTCGACGGATCTGATCGAGACGGTGCTGGTTGATCGCGGCATTCGATGGCACGTTCATCGGTTCGATCGCCTGGCCCACGGCCTGCTCCAAACCGGCGAGGAAACGCCGTTCACGGGGGGTGAGGAAGAGGATGGCATCGCCACTCCGTCCGGCCCGTCCCGTCCGTCCGATGCGGTGCACGTAGGCCTCGCTGTCGAACGGCATGTCGTAGTTGATCACCAGGCCCACCCGGTCCACATCAAGACCGCGGGCCGCCACGTCGGTGGCCACCAGCACATCCACCCGGCCATCCCGCAGCCGTTCCACCGTGCGTTCCCGTTGGGCCTGGGGCACCTCACCATTGAGCACCGCGACCTCGTAGCCGTGGGCTTCCAGGGATTCCGCCACCGTGAGGGTGACGGCCCGGGTACGGGCAAAAATGATCACGCCTTCGCGTCGCTCGGCTTCCAGCACCCGTTCCAGGGCCTCAAGCTTCTGGGCGGGGGAAACCATCAAGAAGCGCTGACGGATCCGACGCGCGTCGGCCTCGCGGCGGCGGATCGTGATTTCAGCAGGGTCGCGCAGGTAGGTGTGGGCTAGCTGACGGATCTCCCGCGGCATGGTGGCGGAGAACAGCACCACCTGCCGTTCGCTGGGAAGTTGCTCCAACACCCAGGAGACGTCCTCAATGAAGCCCATCCGCAACATCTCATCGGCTTCGTCCAGCACCAGGGAGCGCAGGCCGGAGAGATCAAGGGTGCCTTGGCGCATGTGATCCATCACCCGGCCGGGAGTGCCCACCACGATCTGAACGCCACGGCGCAACTGCTGAATCTGGTCGCGGAAATCGGCACCTCCGTAGATCGCGAGCACCTTGACCCGCTCCATGTGGGTGGCGTAGCTGGTGAGCGCCGCGGCCACCTGGAGGGCCAGTTCCCGGGTGGGGGTGAGCACCATCACCTGGGGCGTGCGCTGCTCCGGATCCAGGCGCTGGAGCAATGGCAGGCCAAAGGCCGCCGTCTTGCCGGTGCCGGTTTGCGCCTGACCCACCAGATCTCGGCCCAACAAAAGCTCGGGGATGGCCGCCTTCTGGATCGGGGAGGGGGTGGCGAACCCGAGTGTTTCCAACCCCGCCAGTAGCTGGGGGTTGAGTCCAAAACCGGAGAAGCCCCCTGGTGCTGGAGCCGCGGCGGCGGCCTCAGGGTCGCCAAGACTGCCATTGGACTGGTCAGCGGCGTTTCCGGGCTGCGCAACGGCCTGAGACTGGGGATCTTCGATGGAGGCAAGAGCGCCGCTGTTGAGCGATTCATCCTGCGGAGCGGTGTTCTGGGGACCCGCTGCCACAGATGCCTCGGCATCCACGACCAGCAGGGCAACATCCTGCAGCAAATCTGCCGAAACGCCAGTGCTGGCGTTTCCTGTTTGAAAGAGGGTCAAATTCGGTTGGGCCTGCAAATGGCCTGGGAATGTCCTTTAACCCCAGGTCTGCAGTGAATCCGGGAGATCAACCGCCATCTGGACCGATGCCGATCTCACGCTTAGCTGCCTTGCCCTGAATCAAAGGGGTACAACCGAAACATAACACAACCTCCCTTCACCTGCCGGGGCTGGGGCAGACCAGGGGGATGTCAGCCCGAGAGCCGCAAACGGTCAGGGCCAGGCGTCAAGGCTTGATTGGATCGGTCGCGCTGTCCCATCCCGTGATGTTTGTGCTGGAAACCTCTCGAAGCAGCGCCTGTTTGCGTGCTCCCATCGATCCAGGACCAGGCGACATCGTGCCGTGAGCCAAGGATCAGACCCCCCGACCCGATGGGGCCATCAGGCCGCCGGAGCCAGTCGCCCGTAGTCGTCCTCGAACCGTTCGATGTCGTCCTCGCTCAACCAACCGCCCCGCTGGACCTCGATGATCTCGAGGCCCGCCGCATCGCCATGGGCTTCAGCCCGGTGGATGGCGGCCACGGGGATAAATAGAGAGGTGCCGGGCGAGGCGGCGATGGTGTCCTCGTCGCAGGTGAGCACTCCAGAGCCACTGACCACCACCCAATGCTCACTGCGATGGCCGTGGCGCTGCAGACTGATGCGCCGACTGGGGTTGAGGTACAACCGCTTCACGAGGTAGTCGGGGCCTTCGGCCAGGGTCTCGAACCAACCCCAGGGTCTGTGGAATCGGCAGGGAGTATGGCCGGATCGATCGGCGTCGCTGTCCACTTCGGAGTTCCACGTTGGGATCCGCTCGTTCACAGGCAGGCACTGGAAACACAGGCTGAATTGTCGGCAAGACGATCGCCGCTGGGGTGCTCTGCTGGGTCGTCATGACACGCGCCACGAACGGCCAGACGAGCGCAGGCCTCGCGCACATCGCGGTGTCGGCGGCAGCCGCGCTGAAGCGGTGGATCGTCGATCGGGATCCGGTGGCCGGCCTTCGTCAGCGGCAGCGAAGCGGTGTCGATGCTTACCCGGCTGCCAGATCCACCTGGCTACGGTCCACACCTTGCGTTTGGCCCCATGGTTTCTGCCTCGCCGCTGCGGATCGCCATCGTTGGGGCCGGCAGCTCGGGCCTCCTGCTGGCGCTTCTGCTGCAGCGGCAGGGGCACGCGGTGAGCCTGCTGGAGCGGGCCCCGGAGGTGCGCAGCGACGGCTGCGGCATCCTGCTGGTGGCGGCTGGGCTGGAGGCGGTGTTCGCCGCCGGCCTGCCGGAACTGGTGGCGAAATGGCGTGCCGCCAGCCAGCCCGTGCGGACGTTCGTCTTCCGCAATCTGCGCGGTGGCCTGATTGAGGCCTCCGACGCGGATCAAGACTGCCAACGGCCCCCCAGCCTGTTGATTCACCGCCGCGTGGTGCTTGAAACCCTGGCCTCCGCCTTGGCTCCCGGCTGCTTCCAAGGTGGCTGGGAGCTGGCTGGCTGGTGGCAGGACGAAGCCGGCGTGGAGCTGGAGGCCACGGATGGTCGTCGCTGGCGCGGAGATCTGTTGATTGGTGCCGATGGCATCTTCTCGCGGGTGGCTCCCGGCCTGGATCCCGGCCATCGCCTCAACTATCTCGGCGATCGCGTCTGGCGCGGCGTGATCGAGGACGACAGCTTCTGCCGCGACGGTCAGTTCATCGTCTACACCCGGGGCCGAGGGGTTTACGCCAATGTCTTTGATCTGGGGCCGGACCCCTCGGGCCGGCCCCTCACCCATTGGGGCTTTTTTCATGAGGAGCCCCTGCCGCCATCCCGGGAGGAACAGCGGAGGTTGCTGCGCGAGCCGATCCCCAACGACGCCCTGAACCGCCTGCCGCAGGATGTGGCCGCCCTGATGCGGGCCACCCCTCTGGAGCGGCAGGTGGCCAACTGGTCGTTTGATCTCGATCCGCTGCAGCGCCTGGTGCAGGGGCGGGTGGCACTGATCGGCGACGCCGGCCACGCCATGAGCTCCTCCCAGGCCCGTGGCATGACGGCGGGCCTGGAGGATGGGGAATGCCTGGCCAGGCAGTTGGCCGCCAACCGTGAGGATCCCCTGGCGGCGCTTCGGGCCTATGAGCGCGAGCGGCTGCCCCTGGTGCAGGCCTACCAGAACCGCAGCCGTGAGATCAGCAATCGGATCGGACGCTCCCGCCGTCCTGCCGTGGCCACCGCCAGCGTCGCCACGGCGACGGCCTGAGCGGCTCAGCTTGGGCTGCAGATCAGGGACGACGCATCAGCAGGATCGCCACCACCACACCGATCAGCACCACCAGCCCACGAAGCAGCTGGGGATTGAGGCGGCCCGCCAGTTTGCCGCCCGCCGCGCCACCGGCGACCGAGGCCAAGGCCATCACCACGGCTGGGAGAAAGGCCACAGGCGCCACCAGAAGGAACAGCAGGGCCGCGGCCAGATTGCTGGCCAGGGCCAACACTTGCTTGAGACCGCTGAGGCGCGTCAGGTCGTCCTCCAGGGTGATCGCCAGCAAAGCCAGCAGGATCACGCTCAGCCCAGCTCCGAAGTAACCGCCATACACGCTGGCGAGGAAGACGGGCAGCGTGGCGAGCCGATCAGCCTGGGGCTGCGCTCGGGCGGTGTCACGCCGCTGCAGCCACTGGCGCAGGGGCTCCTGCAAGGCCAGCAGCAGTGAACCGCTGAGGATCAGCCAAGGCACCAGGGCGCTGAACAGCCGCTCGCTGCTGTTCAGCAGCAACACAGCACCAACCACCCCCCCGAGGAGGGCAGCCAGCAGCAGCAGACGCAGCCGCCCCCCCTGGCCTTGCAACTGGCGGCGCTGCGCCAGGGCGGCCCCCACGTAGCCCGGGGCCAGGGCCACGGTGTTGGTGACATTGGCCGCTAGGGGCGGCAGCCCAGTGGCCAATAGGGCCGGGAAGCTGAGCAGCGAGCCGCCGCCGGCGATGGCGTTCACCAACCCCGCCGCGAAGGCCATCAGGGCGAGCCAGCCGAGGCCGGCGAGGGGGATCGAGGAGCTCAACACGGCTGCCCGGCGGTGCTGCCTTGCCGATTCCAGCATCGGCTGGCGTCGCTGGCCGCAGACATCAGCTGGTGGGCGGTGGGGCCAGCAAGCCGCCCACAAGGCCCAAGCAGCGGCGAGACCAGGCGGGCACGCCGCCGGCCGCAGCCGCGCCATGGATGCGTTGGCTCGTGGTCATGCCGAGCACAGTTCTGGGCCTGCGGGTAAGGGCAAGGATCGAACAGAACGCCACGGTCGTTGACGCCGCATCGGCTGGGGATCGGCAGCCATGGGACAGTCCGGACAGCCATGGGACAGTCCGGACAGCCACGGTTTAGTGGAAGACGACACTTTCGCCGCCGGTTTCGCTCGCCGGCAGCGGCAAGGGCGACAGCAGCAGGGCCTCCGCCGCCATCGCCTCACACGGATGGCCGAACAGATACCCCTGCAACAGGTCGCAGCCCAGGGAGGCCAACAGGCTGAGCTGCCGCAGGTGCTCCACCCCCTCGGCCACCGCCTCGATGCCGAGGGCTTGGCTCATGCCGATCACCGCCCGGATGATCACCGCATCCTCAGGGTCCTTGCCGAGCCCGGCGATGAAGGAGCGATCGATCTTGAGCATGCCCACCGGAAATCGCTTCAGGTAACGCAGGGAGGAGTAGCCGGTACCAAAATCATCGATCGCCAAGCGGATGCCGAGTTCACTGAGCTGTTCAACCACCTCACTCGTATGGCCAAGGTCTTCCATGAGTAGTGATTCAGTGATTTCTATATGCAATTGTTGGGCCACCATTCCGGTCTGAAGCAACGTTTGCCTCAGCCGCTCAACCAGGCCTGATGCCAGGAAGCTGCGGGCTGAGACGTTCAAGCAAAGCTGCATCGGCGGGCCGGGCTGACGCGACGACCAAGCGGCGAGGTCCGCGCAGGCCTGGCCAATCATCCAGTGATCGATGGCCACGATCAGACCGCTTTCTTCGGCCAGCGGGATGAACGTCTCCGGTGAAATTTGGCCCTGCCGCGGATGCTGCCAACGGGCCAGGGCCTCGAAACCAATGATGCGGCGTTGGGAGAGGCTGATGATGGGCTGGTAAGCACAGCTGAGTTGATCTGAATCCAGCGCCCGACGCAAATCCGCCTCCATGGCGGCCCGCCGGCGAACCTGCTGTCGCAGCCCCGGGGAATACATGGCGTAACGTTCACGACCGCGTTGTTTGGCCTGGTACATGGCCATGTCGGCGTTCTCGATCAGCCGCTCCGCCTTCTCGTCTGGTGTGCCGCAACAGATCCCGATCGAGAGGCCATGGCCCAGCAGGCGCCCCGCCAGCGGTCTTGGCGTTCCCACTTGGCGAAGGATGCGCTGCGCCAGGGCGGTGGCCTCCCGCTGGTCACTGGAGCGGATCACCACGACGAATTCATCGCCAGACAGCCGACCTACCAGGTCGACGGAGCGGACGACCTTGCGCAGATCTTCGGCGATCGCCATCAGATAGTGATCGCCAACGGCATGGCCATGGGCGTCATTGATCAGCTTGAACCGGTCGACATCGATAAACAGCACGGCCGGGGGGCATGGCGCCAGGCCCTGAGCGTGTTCCCCCAACAGCTCTTCCAGCCGTTGCAGCACCAGAAGCCGGTTAGGCAGACCGGTCAGCGGGTCATGAAGGGCCTGCTCCAGGGCCGCCTGACGGGCCATGCGTTCCGCCGAGAGCGCTCGCAGCACCTGATTGCAGAGCTCGACGCTGCGGCCCATGGCCCGCAACAGCGAGCGCTCTTCGAGAGTGAAGGGTTCCGCCAAGCGCCCCACCACCAGCACAGCCTCCGCCTCCATCGGGGCCCAGTAGAGGTGAAGCATGCCAGCCGGAAGTTGTTGCACTGGCAAGCGCTTGGGCGCCAACTCAAGCAACGTCTGGCGATCTGCCTCGCGCAGGCCGATCGCGTGTTGGATTGTCGCCGCTTCGATCAATGCCGCCACCTCGGCATCCACCGCTTCGGCCACCCGGTTCACCACACGACCCAGGGCCTGGGGGTCATCGACACGGAAGGTGGAGAGCAGCTCCGACAGCACCAGCAATGACCAGGGCGTTTCGCTCATGCGACGGCTAGGGCCACCAGGGTTTGGTTGTGGAATCCGCCGGCTCCGTGGGTGCGGGCGATCTCGCCGTAGGTGTAGAACCCAGCGACCGGGATGTTGCCGACGACAGCTCGGATACGCTCCACTTCCGCCTGGCTTTCGGCCCTGCCATCGGCGAGCAGTACGGAGCGTCGGGCCACGCAGTCGAACAACAACATGCCGCAGGCTTGCCGCTCACCCAGCTGCCGCAGAGCCAGTTCGCAGGCTTCCTGGGTGGCTTGCAGAACCGAGCGCTGGTCGCCTTGCATCAGAAAGGCCAGTCCTCCCTGAGGAACTTCCGCGATCGTCAGCAGGCTGCGCCGCTCCCGGTCGAAACCGGCCACAAAGCGAAGCTCAATGCGATCCCGTCGGCGTAGGCCGAGGGGGCGGGTGGAGGCAAATGCGGCGAAGGCCTTCGATCGAGCAAGGAGATCAGCGGGAGCCTCAAACGCTTCAAGGTACACATCAAGGGCCGGCCGATCATCCAGCGACCAGACGCTGGTGCCATCGCTGCCGGTGACCAGCAACGGCGCGCCCTTCGGCTCCCAACAGTGCGACATGCCGATGCCCAAGGGTGCCTCTGAACTGATGGCGGCGGCCACGACGGCATGGCTGAGAACCTGGCGGCCGAAGATCTGTCGGGTTTGACGCATGGCCAGATCATCGCCGGCGCAGCCGCCTACGAGCGGCACGTCCACCCCAGCAACCTCATAAGCGCCTCGCACCACCTCCATCTGGTCACCGCAGAGGCCATCCGCCAGCAGTACCAGCACGGTGTGGTCGCGGCGCTCCAACCGGTCGAGGCAGCGGGCGGCGGCATGGGCGGCCAGATGCAGCCCCTTGGCATCGCCCTGCCCCATCCCCGTCGCCACCGACACACCCTGCCCACCCAACGCCCATAAGCAGAGGCCGCCCGCCATCGAGCGCTGGATGTCCAGCTCGCCGGAGGTTGTGCAGCCGATCACCTGGGCCCCGCCACAACGCTGCTCTACCTGGGCTGTCAGGGTCTCGATGTTGTGGCGGGGGCTGCAGAAGATCAGCACCAGCAGCGGCGGGCCAGCCTCCAACACGGTGGAGAGGGCCTCCGCGACGGCCGTTTCCGGGTCACTGGCCAGGGAACTCCCCACTCGCACCCACCGGCCTGCCTGGTTGGCTCCGTCGGGGAGAGCTTCGCTGGTCTGAGACGACGGGGTCTCGGAGTCCATGGGTTTCACAGAACCAAGCGGCCTCCTCTCTTTACCCCGCCAGGCAGTCGTCGTCCAGATTGGAAGTTGGGCACCGATGGGCCCTGAGCCAGGCAGTGCCTGCTCCGTAAGCGGCGCGACCACCATCAGCTCGACTACGGCTGGGCAGGGGTGCTGGAAACGGGCGCGCTCGGCAGGCTTCATCTGCTGGGCTCGCTCAGAACACAATGAAGCAGGCTCTGGATCCGCCCGTCCGTCAGCCAGCGCTCCACCAGTGCCTCAGGTCCCGTCCCTGGCGGAGATGTCCACTCGACCAGTTGGCCAGGCTGTCCAGGGTCGTTGTGTTGCAAAAAACCAAGTCCAGCTTGACCAGGTAGGTTGGCACACCCCTGGGGATGGAACTGTTCAGAACAACGATGGCAAGGCCATGGCGGCTGGTTGCCGGCGGATCCAGCTACGGTGGGGTGGTTATAACCGGCAGTGATCCATCAAATTCCTGGGAGTTGGGCCAACCGAAAGGGCGGCTCACAGCTCCGAGATTTCGCGGCTCACAACGTTGCCGCAGACCGGGCTGGATCAAGGGGTGGGATGCACGCCTTAGAGCCCCAAGCAAGCCCTGGGGGTGAACGACGGGTAGAGATGTCAAACGCGTAGGGCGCTTCCCTCACGGCGAGATTGCTGGTAATCGGCCACCGTCCGAGCGAGGCCTTCAGCCAAGGGAATACGTGCTTGCCAACCAAGCCGAGCCAGGGCGGACACATCAAGGATTTTTCGCGGCGTGCCATCGGGTTTCGAAGCATCCCAGGCAATCTCCCCCTGATAACCAACGGCTGCAGCAACGCAGTCAGCGAGCTCCCTGATCGGAAGATCGACGCCAGTACCAACGTTGAGAAACTGCAGCTCTTGCGGCTGGGGTTGCCAAGATTCCAAGCAAAACACGGCAGCATCAGCGAGGTCATCAACGTGTAGGAACTCCCGTCGAGGTGTGCCGGTCCCCCAACAAACGACCTGTGGCGCAGCGTCTTGCAGGGCCTGATCAAAGCGTCGAATCAAAGCCGGCAGTACATGGCTATTCTGAGGATGATAGTTATCGCCTGGTCCATATAAGTTGGTTGGCATCAGACTGATGGCATCGAAGCCATGTTGTTGACGCAATGCTCTGCAAAGTTCAATGCCTGTAATCTTGGCAATGGCATACCATTCATTCGTAGGCTCCAAGGCGCCGGTGAGCAACGACTCCTCGCAGATCGGTTGGGGGGCAAACTTGGGATAGATGCAGCTGCTACCAAGGAATAACAGTCGCCGGCAGCCGTAGCGCCAGGCAGCTTCAATGACGTGATTTTGGATCTTGAGATTGTCAAGCAGGAAATCTGCGGGATAGGTTGCATTGGCCAAGATGCCACCCACCTTGGCCGCCGCAAGTACCACCACATCGGGCCGTTGTTGGGCAAACCAGGAATGGGTGGCGACGGGATCAGTGAGGTCAAGCTCAGAGCGGCTGACTTCAAGCAACTGCTGATATCCTCCGGCCCGCAAGCGACGGCTAATCGCGGAGCCGGCCATGCCGCGATGACCGGCAACAAAAATGCGATCTGATGTTGAGATCAACCTAGCTGGTGACATGATCGTTCTCCCGATGCTCAGGAGGCCTTGCCAGCCAGGCTGGTGGGAGGATTTTCCATCGAGCCAACCACTGGAAAGCCCTCCCTCCGCAGCAAGGCTTCTTTGGCGGCTTCGGCTTTGTCGCAGGCTACCATTTCAGCCACCAGCTCCTCAAGGGTGGTTGTAGGTTGCCAGCCCAAGTTCCGGTGAGCCTTGCTTGGATCTCCGAGCAAGGTTTCCACTTCCGCTGGGCGGAAATAGCGGGGATCGATCCGAATAACCTGCGCTCCGGTGTCGCGACGCAGCCCCTTCTCCTCAACTCCTTTCCCCTGCCACTCGATTCCTCCCCAGCCAAGCTCAAGAGCTGTCAATTCGATGAAGCGTCGCACGGACTCTTGTCGACCCGTCGCAATCACATAATCTTCAGGTGTATCCTGCTGCAACATCCTCCATTGCATTTCAACATAGTCACGAGCATGTCCCCAATCACGCAATGAATCCAGATTTCCCATGAACAAACATTGATCGAGGCCAGCATCAATGCGAGCCAGCCCTCGCGTAATCTTTCTGGTTACGAATGTCTCTCCTCGACGGGGGCTTTCGTGATTGAACAAGATCCCGTTGCAGGCATACATTCCATAGGACTCGCGATAATTAATGGTAATCCAATAGGCGTAAAGTTTGGCGACTCCGTATGGGCTTCTGGGGTAAAATGGAGTCGTCTCACTCTGGGGGATTTCCTGGACAAGGCCATAAAGTTCACTGGTGGAAGCCTGATAAATACGGGTGCTTTCAATCAAGCCAAGCAACCTCACTGCCTCAAGAATTCTAAGCGTGCCCATTGCATCGCAATTGGCGGTATATTCAGGGCTTTCAAAGCTTACTGCGACATGGCTTTGGGCGCCAAGATTGTAAATCTCATCAGGCTTTACTTGTTGTATAATTCTAATCAGATTGGAAGAGTCCGTGAGATCACCATAATGAAGAACCAGCTGCGGATTGATTTCATGTGGATCTTGATAAAGATGATCGATGCGATCTGTGTTGAAGCTGCTAGAGCGACGCTTCAATCCGTGGACAATGTATCCCTTCTCTAATAAAAGTTCAGCCAAATAAGAACCGTCTTGGCCAGTGATCCCCGTGATCAGAGCTACTTTCGTCATCAGCGCGAAGTTCCATTATTGGGTTGATGCCACAGTGTAGGACATCAAGCGAAACTGCCTCATGCCAGCGACACCGGTTGCCCTGGCCAGCCGGCGCTTGAACTGACTCAGCGTGGGGTTCGCCTCCGGTTGCATCCCTCCGGAAGCTGGCTCCCAGAGCTGGATTGGGACGGGAGTGATGACGTAGATCAGCCGATCGAGCCTCCTGATGTGCTAACGAGAGCTTGAACCACAGAGTTCACACCTAAAGCGCTCAAGCCTCTTCTCAGTGAGAGGTAGGACTTAAGGAAAGGCGGCAAGGAACTGATCAGGCTTGGCTTGATTTGAACCTCGAAACGGCAAGGACCCTAATTGCTTCAGATACAGATGGTGCCTGGTACAAACACTGAAAGGGCCGTGATCGGGATGGTGGGGACGGAAAGGGACCTCAGCTGAGGTCAGTCGCGAAGGGGGTTTTACGTGTGATTGGCGAGCGGCAGAGAGACGTCAGAAATGAAGCACGTAACCCAAATGCGGGAGGAGGAGAAACCGATTGAAAGTAGATAATTAGTCGAAGACTGTCGGCGAGATATCTTAAATCCTTGCTGCGAGCCAGCGAATAATCTTGATTAGGCGCTCCGGATCAGCAGGAGCGCCTACCTAATCAAGAATCAGGGTTCAGTCGCGACGACCGCCGCCATTCAGAGCGATGATCAGACGCAGGATGAAGATGAAAAGATTGACATAAGTAAGATACATTCCAAGCGCCCCGGCCAGATATTGATCGTCGTGATAGGTGCGCGGCATGGTGTAGAAGTCGACGAATGCGGCGCCAACAAAGATGACCGTTCCTGCTCCTGCAATTAAGAGCTCAAACCCAGACCCGCCGAATCCTGGCGAAAAAATTGAGCCCACCAACTGGATGACCATGGCAATCAGAAGGCCGAGGATCCCCAAGCCGACCGCTGCAGTAAGGGACTGGCCGACACTTTCACTCATCCGAGTTCCGACAACTGAGGCGACCACAAAAGTGATGCCAGTGGCCAGAGCAGCTGTGGCGATGGCGCTGATTCCAACCGTGCCGATGGCCACGGCCACCAGTCCGGACAGGGTGAATCCCGTCAGCAGGCTGTAGGTCGCCAACAACGGCAGGGCCGTGCCGTTATTCCCCTTGAGGGCGACATTCTGAGAGACGAAAAAAAGAATCAGGTTGCCGACCAGGGCAACCAAGAACAACGGCTGAAACAGAGGAGAGCCAATCATGGACAGGCCTCCCATCACGCCAGCTGCGGTGAGAACCATGCCTCCGCCGACAACGGGCAACGCCTTGCGCACCACATTGGGGCCGACAAGGCCACTCAACTTGGCCTCCTGAATCGTTTGTTGGAAGTTGCTGCTGGCCGGCATGGCGTCAAACACGCTCTAGATGCTCCTTATCCTGCCAGGGGATGCCCGCTTGTGGTGGGTGTCGACGTAGGGAGAACCCCACCGCCCTTGATCCATGCCCTTCGTTGGCAGGCCGCAAGGCACCAGCTGAGGCCCGTTCGCTGCCGCCTGCCGCTCACGGCGGCGCACTGGCTTCCCTGCCCCGATGGCCTTGGCGGCGCTGGTCGCGTCGCTCGTACGCCTGCACAAGCCGTTGCACCAGGGGATGGCGCACCACGTCGGCAACGCCGAAGCGGCAGATGGCCACCCCCTCCACCCCCTCCAGCACCTCGGCAGCTTCGACAAGCCCACTGGGCTGGCCCGGCGGCAGATCGATCTGGGTGATATCTCCAGTCACCACCATGCGGGCGTTTTCGCCGATCCGTGTCAAGGCCATGCGCATCTGGGCGGGGGTGGTGTTCTGGGCCTCATCGAGGATCACGAAGGCGTCCTGGAGGGTGCGACCTCGCATGTAGGCCAGCGGCGCCACCTCAATCACCCCTTTCTCCATCAGCGCGCTGCAGCGCTCTTTGCCCAGCACCAGGTGGAGTGCGTCGTACAGCGGCCTCAGGTAGGGGTCCACCTTCTGCTGAAGGTCACCAGGTAAAAAGCCCAAGCGCTCGCCGGCTTCCACCGCGGGCCTGGTGAGCACGAGGCGTTCCACCCGGCGTTCCTGCAACTGGCGCACCGCCAGAAGCGTGGCGAGGAAGGTCTTGCCGGTACCCGCTGGACCAATCGCCAGGGTGAGGTCGTGCCGCTGAATGGCCTCGATGAATCCCCGTTGCCGGAAGGTCCGGGGCCTCAACGGGCGGCCCGTCGTGGTGGTGCCCAGCTCAATCGAGGCCAGGGCCCGGTGCTCCTCAAGCCGACCGGTGCTGACGGCGCCGTGGGCAGCCTGCAGGTCCACAAGGCTCACCGATTCACCTCGACCCCACAGGGGTTCCAAGGCGCGCACCAAACATTGCAGCCTTTCCAGCTGGGACTCGCGCCCCTGGAGGACCAGATCGAGCCCTCTCAGGGTGATGGAAGCGCCAGTTAGTGCCTCCAGCTTGCGCAAGATCACTCCTTCCGGGCCGGCCAGGGCAGTGGCGGCCTCGGGATAGGGAAGGCTGATCACCGCCACCGTTGGCCCACCGGAGGACGCGATGCTGGAACCGGCTGTCGGCAGGATGCTCCCGCCGCCAGCCGGCCCCTCGATGGAGTCGCTCGGATCGGGATCGCGGTGATCAGACCCTTCCGCGGGGGCGGTGGGCGGGGTCAGGCTTCGTCCGCGGATTCGGCGTTCCCATCCGCCTCAGCGGCAGCCTTCGCAACCGCCTCGGCAGCGGCTTTGGCTTCCGCCTCAGCAGCGGCTTTAGCTTCCGCTTCGGCAGCGGCTTTGGCCTCCGCTTCCGCCTTGCGCTTCGCAGCGGCTTCCGCCTCGCGGGCTGCGGCTTGCTTCTGTTTGCCGATCACCTCGCCAGGGCGAATGGTTTTGGCTAGCAAGCCGCCCTTCTCCAGCAGAGACCGAACCGTATCCGTGGGTTGAGCCCCTTCTTGAAGCCGCTGACGGATCGCCTCGGTATCGAGGCGCGTTTCCTTCGTGCGGGGGTTGTAGAAGCCCAGCTGCTGGAGCGGCCTGCCATCCCGCCGGGATGTGCTGTTCGTGGCAACCAGGCGGAAACTCGCCTCACGCTTTTTGCCGAACCGCTTCAGGCGGAGCTTAATCATTGCGGCGTTACCCGTTGAAGATCAAACGAACAGCCTAGCCGAAGGCCCTCCCCCTCCACCCAGGGAGTTCACAGGTCACCGAACCCTTTGCGCTTCTTGGTGGGGCGGGCTGGTTTGGCCGGGGCGTTGCCTCTAGCCGCCGGACCCGGCTGGGGGAAGCCCGGCATGCCACCGCCCATTCCGGGGAAGCCACCCCCCATTCCGGGGAAGCCACCGCCCATCCCCGGCATGCCACCCATCCCCGGCATACCGCCCCGGGTCATCTGCTGCATGAACCCGCGCATCTTCTGGAAATCGGCCAGCATCTTGTCTACGTCGGTCGGGGAGTGGCCGCTGCCCGCGGCGATGCGCCGGCGACGGGCGGGCTGGGACGCTAGGAGCTCGGGTTGGGCGCGTTCGGAGACGGTCATCGAGCCAATCATCGCTTCGATCCGTTTGAGCTGTTGCTCGCCCTGACGCAACATGCCGTCATCGATCTTGTTCATCCCAGGGATCAGTTTCATCAAGCCACCCAGGGAGCCCATGCGCTTGATCAGGCGCATCTGCTGCAGAAAGTCGGCGAAATCAAAGCTGGCTTCCTGCAGCTTCTGCTGCATCCGTGCCACATCAGCTAACTCAACCTCCTTCTGGGCCTTTTCGACCAGAGTGAGCACATCCCCCATGCCGAGAATGCGGCTGGCCATCCGCTCTGGGTGAAAGGGCTGCAGCGCCTCCACCTTCTCGCCAGTGCCGATGAACTTGATTGGGGCGCCACTAACCTTGCGGATTGAGAGGGCAGCTCCACCGCGGGAATCGCCGTCCATCTTGGTGAGCACAGCACCGCTGATGCCCACCTGCTCATGGAAGGCGCGGGTGAGATCTGCTGCTTCCTGACCAATCATCGAATCCACCACAAGCAGCACCTCATCGGGCTGCGTGGCCTCACGGATCCTGACCATCTCCTCCATCATTCCCTGGTCGATCTGCAGGCGTCCGGCGGTGTCGACGAGCACGGTGTCGAATCCCTGCTCACGGGCCTGGGCGACGCCAGCGGCGGCGATGTTTTCGGGCTTCTCGTCCGCGCCGAGGCTGAACACGGGCACCCCGATCTGGTCTCCCAGGGTGCGCAGCTGCTCAATGGCCGCAGGGCGGTAGACATCCGCTGCCAC
>JBIIIX010000274.1:0-4154 GCA_044234415.1 Cyanobium sp. | reverse complement strand
CCTGGCATCCGGGACCCGATCCCGCTGGCGGCCCATCTCCCGGCGGCCCATCTCCTGGCGGCCCGTCTGCTAACACTGCGGTCACAAGCGCCACATCTCCCGGCAGCACATCTCCCAGCAGCTCGTTTCCTGACAGCACATCTCCCAGAAGCACATCTCCCGGCAGCCATGCCGCCGCCCCGACCCCGGCACCGCTCGCTGACGCCACCTGCGACGCGCTGCTGGCGACCATCGCCGCGGCCCGCTCCATCCTGCCGCCGGAGGTGCATCTGCAGCTGCCCCCCAACCTCTGGCCCGCCGCTCGGCTGATCGAGGCCCTCGACGCCGGTATCAATGACCTGGGCGGCATCGATCTGCACGACGTGATCAACCCCGCCTATCCCCAGCCCCATATCGGCTCCCTGGCCGCAACCCTGGCCGCCGCGGGCTATCAGCTGCGGCCGCGCCTCTGCGTGCACCGCGCGTGGTACGGCTTTCTGCCAACGGCCCTGGGCCAGCGGGCCATCGCCTTGGAGGCACGGTTGTTAGCGTCCGATCCCGCCATGCCAACACCTGAACCGTGAGCGACCACCGGGTCTTGTTGGTGCGCCTGCCCTGCAATCCGATCTTTCCGATCGGGCCGATCTATCTGGCGGATCACCTGCACAAGTGCTTCCCCGCCCTGGAGCAGCGCTTGCTCGATCTGGCTGCCCTGCCGCTGATGGACGCGGAGCGGGTGCTGCTGGCCACGATCACCACATTCCAGCCCAGCTTGTTGGTGTTCTCCTGGCGCGACATCCAGATCTATGCCCCGGTGGATGGCCGCGGCGGCAATCCGCTGCAGAACTCCTTTGAGGTGTTTTACGCCCGCAACCCTTTGCGGCGCCTGCGCGGTGCCCTCGGCGGCCTGCGCTTGATGAGCAGCCATTACGGCGAGCTCTGGCGCAACCTGCGCTTGCTGCGCCGGGGCCTGCGGCGGGCCCGCCGTTTCCGCCCCGAGGCCCGGGCGGTACTCGGAGGCGGGGCGGTGAGCGTGTTCTATGAGCAGCTAGGCCGCTCCCTGCCGCCGGGCACCGTCGTCTCCGTGGGGGAGGGGGAGCGGTTGCTGGAGAAGTTGATCCGGGGAGAGGATCTCAGCCAAGAGCGCTGTTACATCGCCGGCGAACCGCCCCGAGCAGGCCTGATCCACGAGCCGCCGGCGCCCGTCGTGAAAACCGCCTGCGACTACACCTACATCGCCCGCATCTGGCCCCAGCTGGACTGGTACCTGGAAGGAGGTGACTTCTACGTGGGCGTACAGACCAAGCGCGGCTGTCCCCACAACTGCTGCTACTGCGTTTACACCGTGATCGAAGGCAAGGCGGTGCGGCTCAACCCCGTTGAGGAGGTAATCGCCGAAATGGGCCAGCTCTATGACCGCGGCGTACGCGGCTTTTGGTTCACGGATGCCCAGTTCATCCCGGCCCGTCGTTACATCGACGATGCCAAGCAATTACTGCGGGCGATCCTGGCGCAAGGCTGGAGCGATATCCGCTGGGCGGCCTACATCCGCGCCGACAACCTCGATGCTGAGCTGGCGGAGTTGATGGTGGCCACGGGGATGGACTACTTCGAGATCGGCATCACCTCGGGGTCGCAGGAGTTGGTGCGCAAGATGCGCATGGGCTATAACTTACGCACCGTCTTAGAGAATTGCCGCTTGCTGGCGCGGGCGGGATTTCGTGAGCATGTATCGGTGAATTATTCCTTCAATGTTATCGATGAACGCGCTGCAACCATCCGCCAAACCGTGGCCTATCACCGCGAGCTCGAAGCGATCTTCGGGGCGGCCCAGGTGGAGCCGGCGATCTTCTTCATCGGTCTGCAGCCCCACACCCACCTGGAGCAATACGGCTTCGATCAGGGCTTGATTCAGCCTGGCTACAACCCGATGAGCATGATGCCCTGGACCGCCCGCAAGTTGCTCTGGAACCCGGAACCGATGGGTCGCCACTTCGGGCGCATTTGCCTCGAAGCCTTCGCCCTGAACCCCGGCGACTTCGGCCGCACAGTGATGGATCTGCTGGAGCGGGATTACGGCGTGGCGCCCCTGGAGGAAGCGCTGCAAGCGCCGCTGGAGGGCCGTCCAGCCTTGGCCACCGCCAGCCGCTGACCCTGGGCTGGATTGCCTGCTTGCCAGGCCCTGGCCGGCGCGGCTGGGCAGGGGAAGTTCAGCTGGGCTCGGAGGGTGCGGCCCCATAGGACCGCCGTAACCACAGCAGGCTGCCCAGGCCCAGCCAACCCAGCAATCCGCCGATCGGGTTGGGGTTGGGGCTGCCGGCCCCCGCCAGCCAGGTCGGGGCCGCCACGGGCATCTGCAGCAAGCCGGCCGTCAAGGCGAACCAGCCCCCCACCAGACCGCCGTGCAGGCCGATCGCCCCCCAGAGCAGGCCGCCGTCGGCGCGGCGTTGCAACCCGAGGGCTAATCCCAACAGCACCAAGCCGATCAACAGCGCCAGTCCCTGGTCGGGCGGCAGCCGCATCCAGGGATGCACCAGGGCGAACAGGGCCGCCTGCAGGCCCAAAGCCCGCCGCGCCCCCACCAGCCGCTCCAGCTCCCCCAGCAGCCAGCCGCGGAACAGCAGTTCCTCCGCGAATCCGACGCCGAACAGCAGCGCCAGGGCGTTCAGCAGCGCTGCCAGCCCGAGCTGCCCATGCCAGTGGGCCAGGCCGCTGAGCGACAGCACCAAGCAGACACCGGCCAGCAGCCCCGCGGCGGTCAACAGCCCCTCCAGGAAGGCCCGCAGCCCCTGGGCCGGCGCCACCGCCAGGCCGAGGCTGCGCCAGGGGGTGGAGCTGCCCCAGGCCTGGCGCAACCTCCAAGGCAACGTCAGCAGCAGCAAGGCCAACGCCAGAACCGCTCCAATCAGATCGTGCTGATCCGGGCGCAGTTGGGGCAGCAGCAAGCCGATCGGCCGCGACAGCAGCCAGCCCGCGCCGTAGAGCAGCGGCACGTAGAGCAGCGTTCCCCACCAATGGAGCCGAGCCGCTGCAACCAGCCCGGCCCGGGGACGGGCACTGGCTGTGTCTCTGGCCGCGTCACTGGCTTTGTCTCTCGCCGTGCAACTGGCTGTGTCTCTCGCCGTGCAACTGGCTGTGTCTCTGGCTATCTCACTGGCCGCGCCACGGGCTTTGTCATGGGCGCTGTCAAGGGCACGCCCACGGGGGGAGGAACTGTCCTGGAACCTGGCGCTGTCAGAGGCACCTGGGCTGTCAGTGCCACCTGGGCTGTCAGTGCCACCTGGGCTGTCCGTGGCCCTTGGGCTGTCCGTGGCGCCAGGGCTGGGGTCGCCGCTGTCGCGGTCGCCGGCGCCCGTCACTCCTCCGGCTCGATCGAGCTGGTGAGGCCCTTCGATCGCAACGTCTCGCAGTAGAACTCCGCCGGCTCTATGTCACAGACGATCACCAGGCCCACGCCGGTGTTGTGGGCCTCCAGCATCACGGCGATCGCGTCCTGCTCCGACAACGACGGCACCACCTGGCGCAGGGTCATCACCACGTATTCCATGGTGTTGACCGGGTCGTTGTGCAGCAGCACCCGGTATCGCGGCGAAGGTTTGCGAACCCGCTCCGGCGCCTTCTCGATCACGGTGGCGCCGCCCGGAGTCGCGCTGGACAGCGGCATGGAGTTGCGGAGTACGGCGCCGGCATTCTGCCGCAGGCGTGCGATCGGCTGGCCAGCTGCTGCGTCTCAGCCGCCGCAACCACCGCCACCGCTACCGCAGCCACTGCCACTGCCACCGCCACCACTGCCACTGCCACCGCCACCACCGCCACCGCCACCGCAGCCGGCGCTACAGCCGGCACCGCCAGCGTGTCCTCCCCAACTGCCGCTTCCATCCCAACCACAGGCGCTGCCGCCAGCCCCACCACCACCACCGCCGCGACCATCGCCACCATCACCAGCTCTGCCTACCCCGCCTCTGCGATCGCTGGGGAGTGGCTGGAAGGGGCTGGGCCGAGGATTGGTGATCCCCGCCGCCGCCAGGGTGGTGTGCAGGCGTTGCGGCAACACCTCCGCGCCCAGCAGGCTGTAGGCACGCAGCAGGGCCGCGCCGTTGATCGGCGTTGGCTGCTGCTGGACGTGCCGGCGCAACTGGCGCAGCATCCGCTCGCCCTGCAGGCTGCGCCGCGAC
>JBIIIX010000273.1:0-4156 GCA_044234415.1 Cyanobium sp. | reverse complement strand
CCGATGCTTTGCCTCGAGCCCTGGAGCGGACCCCGCGGCAGCCTGATCAGCGGCGAACGGCGCCTCACCCTGGCCCCCGGGGAAAGCCTGGAGATGGGCTGCCGTTACCGGCTGCTGGCGGCCTGAGCAGCTGCCAATGCCGCCGCCGGCGCCACCCCCGGCAGGCGGCCCGGGGCGAGCTGGCCCCGTGGATCAAAGGCCCGTTTCACCGCCTCGATCAACGGGCGGGAGGGGGCATCTTCCCAGGCTGGCAGCTGGCTGGTGGGGGGTTGCGACAGCACCGTGAGTTCCCCGCCCAGATCGCGGCAGCGGCGCCGCAGGTCGGCGACAGCGGCCGGGGTGAGGGTTGTGGCCTCGGCCCAGGCCTGGCCCAGCCCGGTGCCAGCCGCCAGCTCCACCGCCATCGGGCGGAGCGAAGGCAGGGCCAACAGCTCCGCCACCCGATCGGGCCGCACGCCAAGGCGCAGCAGCCAGCGGTCCCGCGGCCCCTCGCCGGCGGGCGCCGCCTCGCTGGTGCTGTTGTTGGTGGTGGTGGTGCTTGTGGTGCTTGTGCTGTTGCCCAGGGCCTCCAGCAGGGCCGCCAGGGCATCCGCTTGCAGAGGCCGCGCCGGTAGGCAGGTCTGCTGTTGAATCCAGCCGAGCTGCTCCTCCAGGGCCGGGGCATCGACGCTGGCCAAGGCCACGAGCACCACCGCCTCGGCGTCTCCCGTCCCCGGGTCGATGGGGCTCCCCAACTGGTGGGCTAGAGCGGGGCTCCACCAGTCGATTCGCTCCGGGGTGAGGCTGGAGGCCAGCAGGCGGCTGACCAGCGCCGCCAACTGCGGAAGTGGGCCCGACAGCAACAGTCCTCGGCGGCAGGGGGGCAGGGGCAGGGTGCGCAGGGTCAGCTCCGTGATCAGCCCCAAGGAGCCCCAGCTGCCGGTGAACAGCCGCATCAGGTCGTACCCAGCCACGTTCTTGACAACCCGCCCACCGGCCAGGGCCGCTGTGCCATCGGCCCGCATCAGCTTCAGGCCGATCACCTGATCCCGCACGCCGTAGTACCGCTGCCGGTAGCCCCCCGCCATGCCTCGGGCCACCAGACCGCCGATGCTGCCGGCGGCGGCGGCGCCCCCTCCCCAAGGCCAGTCCAGGGCCAGCCATTGGCGTTGGCGTTCCAGGTGTTGCTGCAATTGCCGCAAGGGGAGGCCCGCCTCGACGCTGATCGTGAAGTCGCCGACGCTGTGCTCCAGCACGCGATCCAAGCGCGCCGCACTCAGCACCTGGCAATCTGGCGCCACGGGCGGGCCCCAGTGCAAGCGGCTGCCAAGGCCGCTTGGCAGCCAGGCCGTTCCCTGGCGGTGCAGCTCGCGCACCAAATCCTGCAGCTCGTGGGGGTCAGGACGGATCACGGCACGATGGTCCCATGCCGCTGGTCCCGTGCCGGTTGTCCGATGCCCGAGGTCCCAACCAACCCCAAGATTCTTGTCCTCGACGACGACCCCACCGGCTCCCAGACCGTGCACAGCTGCCCGCTGCTGCTTCGCTGGGATCGGGCCACCCTGGCGGCGGGCCTGCGCCATCCTTCGCCCCTGCTGTTCCTGCTGGCCAACACCCGGGCCCTCGACCCAGAGGCCGCGGCGACCCGGGTGCGCCAAATCTGCCAGCAGCTGAAGCCGGCCCTGGCCGAGGCCCAAACCGCCGGCGTGATCCGCGACTGGATGCTGGTCAGCCGTGGTGATTCCACCTTGCGGGGCCATTGCCCCTTGGAGGCGGAGATCCTGGCGCAGGAGCTGGGGCCGTTCGCGGCCACCCTGCTGGTGCCGGCCTTTCCGGAAGGGGGGCGCACCACGGTGGATGGGGTGCATCGGCTCCATGGCGAGCCGGTTCACGCAACCGCCTTTGGCCGCGATGGGCTGTTCGGTTACGACACAAGCCATCTCCCCAGCTGGCTGGAGGCCCGCAGCGGCGGTCGCCTGCCGGCGGAGGCGGTGCGCCACCTGCCGCTGCCGTTGCTGGCGGCGGCGGCGGCGGCCCCGGCTGGCGATCCGCTCGGGCAGCGGCAGCTGCTGCGACGACACCTGCGGGAGCTGGAGGGCCAGGGCTGGGCCGTGGTCGACGCGGAACGGCCGGCCCAGCTGCAGGAGCTGGGCCAGGCCTTGCGCCAGCTGCAAGCGGAGGGCGGGCCGCGCTTTTTGTTCCAGAGTGCCGCCAGCCTGCTCAGCGGTCTGGCGGAGCTGCCGCCCCAGCCCCTGCAACCCGCCCAGCTGGCGGGGCTGCGGCGGCGCCGGGCGGATGGCGGCCCCGCTGCGGGATTGGTGCTGGTGGGTTCCCATGTGCCCTTGAGCGATCGCCAGCTGGAGCGGTTGCTGGCGGAAGCGGGCTGTGAGGGCGTGGAGCTGCCGGTGGCTGCCTACCTGCCGGATGAACTGCCGGAACTCCTCGAGGCCCAGCTGCTGGCACGGCTCAGGACCGTGCTGGCGGCCGGGCGCACGGCTGTGCTGTTCACCAGCCGTGGCGAGCGGCTGCCCGGCGCCGGTGGGGCCCGGCGGCGGCTGGGCCTGCGGCTGGCGGCGGCGATGGCGCGGTTGGCGGCGGCCCTGGCGGGGGAGCTGGGCTATCTGATCAGCAAGGGGGGCATCACCAGCCACACGCTCCTGGCCGACGGCCTCGGGCTGGCGATGCTGGAGCTCCAGGGCCAGCTGTTGCCCGGGTTGTCGTTGGTGCTGGCGGCCCAGGCGAGCGGCCCCGCCGCCGGCCTACCCGTGCTCACGTTCCCGGGGAATCTCGGCGATGCGGACACCCTGGTGGAGGCCTGGCGCTGGCTGGAGACGGGCCAGGCCGCCGCTTAATCCCCCAGGCCGGCGCTGCGGGCCAGCAGCTGCATCGGGTGCTCCACCGGCAGGGGGCGCTCGGCTTCGTCGAGGTGGCGGCGGATTTGCAGGCTGCAGCCGATGTTGGCGCTCACGGCGATGTCGGCGCCGCTGGCGGCCAGATCCTCCGCCTTGAGCCGCCCCAGTTCGGCCGCCACCTCGGGCTGAATGAGGTTGTAGATGCCAGCGCTGCCGCAGCAGACCCCGGCCTCCACCGCCTCACGCAGCTGCACATGGGGAATCTGGGAGAGCAGCTGGCGGGGCTGCTGCGCAAGACCCTGGCCATGCAGCATGTGGCAAGCATCGTGGTACACCAGCCGCAACGGCCGCTCGGCGCTGGCGAGCTGGCCATCGTGCAGCGGTAGGGGCTGCAGCGAGGCCTGGAAGCTGTCGCTCAAGCCAACCCGAGCCAGAAACTCCTGGATGTCGTACACGGGCGCCGCGAAGGGAAAGTTGGCGGCGGCGTGGCGGGCAGGGCTGCTGCTCGGGTCGCCGCCCATGGCCGGCATTCCCGGCTCAGCCGCGAGCAACTGGGGGTACTGCTTGAGCGTGTGGCCGCAGCCGGAGGCCGCCACCAACACGGCGTCCAGGGGTTCGGGGCCCGCCGCGCGGCCGGGGCCGATCACCGCCAAAAAGGAGGCGATCAGCTGCTGAGCCAGCGCCCTCGTCTGGGCGAGTTCTCCCTGGTGATGGGTCACGGCGCCGCAACAGGCCTGGCCGGGGGGGATCACCACCTCGATGCCGTTGGCGCTGAGCACCCGCACCGCGGCTTGGTTCACCGCCGGATCGAACAGGCGCTGCACGCAACCGAGCACCAGCCCCACCCGCAGGCGCCTCGGCCCCTGGGCCGGCACCAGCGTCGGTAGGCCGTCGCGGAAGGCCTCGGGCGCCAGGGGCGGCAGCAGCCGCTCCATGGCCTCCAACTCCGGACCGAACAGGCGCGTCAGGCCGCTGGAACGGGCCAGCCGCTGCAGTGGCGTGCCGGCATAGGCCCGCAGCGGGGCCAGCAGGGCCCGTAGCCGCCGCGGGTAGGGCAGCAGGGCAAAGAGCAGGCGGCGCAGCGCCCGTTGGGCGGGGCTGCGCAACGCGGGCGTGTTGAGGCGGGGCCGGGTGGCCTCGATCAGCTGGTCGTAGCGCACGCCGGAGGGGCAGGCGGTCACACATGCGAAGCAACCCAAGCAGCTGTCGAAGTGGCTGGCGACCGTGGCGTCCAGCTCAACTTCGCCCGCCTCCAGGGCCCGAAGGGTGTGGATGCGCCCCCGGGGGGAATCCATCTCCGTGCCGAGCACGCGGTAGCTGGCGCA
>JBIIIX010000272.1:0-4221 GCA_044234415.1 Cyanobium sp. | reverse complement strand
CGGTAGCTCCCCTGCTCGATCAGCTCCTCCAGCGACCCGCGCAGCAGGCCTAACTCCAGCAACCCCTGCACCAGCGTGCGCACGGCGGTGCCATGCACCTCCTCGGCCGTGCCTCCGGGCCGCACCGCAGCAACCGCCGCCTCCTGGGCGGCCAGCACGAGCTCGTAGAGGGCCCGCTGTTCGCCGCTGAAGCGTCCGTTGATCGGGAAGGTGCGGGTGATGTCGCCGTTGTAGTAGTCGCTCAGGCTGCAGCCGGCATCGATCAGCAGCAGGTCGCCATCGCGCAGCTCAGCGGCATTGGCCGTGTAGTGCAGCACGCAGGCGTTGTCGCCTCCGGCGACGATCGAGCCATAGGCGGGTCCGCGGGCGCCCCGCTCCAGGAAGTGCTGCTCGATCACCGCCTGAACCTGGCGCTCGCTCAGGCCCGGGCGCGCTACCTGCCGCGCTAGCTCGTGGGCTTCGGCGGAGATGCGAGCCGCCAGGCGCAGCCGCTCCAGCTCGGCGGGATCCTTGCGCAGGCGCAACTCATGCAGGATCGGACAGGGGGCGACCAGGCCCAGGGCAGCGGTGCCGCTGCGGGGAGCGCGGTCGAGTTGGCGGGCCCAGGCCCCCAGCACCAGCGGTTCCACCTGGGGATGGCGACCCACCCGGAAGGCGATGCCCTCGGCACCCTCCAAATAACCGGCCAGGCGCTGCTCCAACTCAGACAGGGGATGGGCTTCGGAGGCTCCAAAGCGCTGCACCGCCCCCTCGCAACCCCAGCGGAAGCCGTTCCACACCTCGGCGGCGGGATCCCGGGGTTGCACGAACAGCACGAAGGGCGTGTCGGGGCGGTGGGGCAGCAGCAACGCCACGGCGCCGGGTTCATCGAAACCGGTCAGGTACCAGAAGTCGCTGTTCTGACGGAAGGCATGCTCCACGTCGGCGTGGTGGGTGACCAAGGGCGCCGCTGGGATCACGGCGGCGGCGCCGCCGAGCCGGTGCAGGAAGCGATCGCGCCGATCGGCGAACAGGGCCGCATCGAAGGCACTGGTCCGGTCCATCGGCATCTCATCGAGCGCTGCGAGCTGAAGATGGCACAGCCGCAGCCGCTGCGAGGCCACCCTCCAGTGGGCCCGTCCCTGGCAAGGCCCGGGCCCCAGCGGTGCAGCGCGAGTTGGACCCGAGGGACGCGGGAGGCTGGGTTAACGCAGCGGCACCCCCCTGCTGGAGAAGCTTGAATAGCCAAGTGCCTGGGAGTGGTTCCCCTGCCCCAACCCTTCCGCCGCGATCAGCCGCGAACTGGATTCGTCTCGCGGGATGCCCAGGATGGTCCGCGGGCAACCCGGCGACCGCCCCTGGGCTCCGACGCCAGCCCAGCACACGGGGCTGACGCCAAGCGAGCTGGATCCGGCACCCCAGAACCCTGGCGCCACGATCCTGCCGCCCGCCCCTCAACCCCCGAGCGAGCACGACTGCTGCTCGAGCGTTGGCGGCGGGCGCTGCGCCTGAGCCCGCGGGAAGCCTCCCTGTTAGCTGGAGAGCTGGCGGGGTTGGATCGCCAGTTGACGCGCCTGGGCCAGCGGCGACCAAGGCTGGCGGTGTTCGGCCGGGTGGGGGTCGGCAAATCGAGCCTGCTCAACGCCCTGCTGGGAGAGGAGCGCTTCGCCACCGACCTGGCCCACGGTTGCACGCGGCACCAGGCCAGCTGCCCCTGGCAGCAGCCCCTCCACGGTCTGGCCGGCGTTGAACTGGTGGACACACCCGGCATTGACGAGATCGGCGCGGCGGCGCGGGCGCGGCTGGCGGCCCGGGTGGCCCTGGGGGCGGATCTGGTGCTGCTGGTCATCGATGCCGACCTGGCCGAGCCGGAGCTGGAGGCCCTGGAGGTGCTGTTGGCCAGCGGCAAGCCGCTGCTAATGGTGCTCAACCGCTGCGACTGCTGGCCCGAAGCGGAGCTGCCTTCGCTGCTGGACAGCATTCAACGGCGTTTACCAGCGGCAGCGCGCCAGCTGCGGCCGATCGCCGTAGCCGCAGCGCCGCGGATGGCGCAGTTGCTGGACGATGGCCGGGTGCGCAGTCAGGCGCAGCCGCCGCGCATCGCGCCGCTGCGCCACGCCTTGATCGACCTGCTGGAACGGCAGGGCGAGCTGATGCTGGCGCTGAACGCCCTGCGGGCCGCCGATCGCTTTGCGGCCAGCCTGCATGCGACCCGACTGCGGCTTGGGCGTCGCCAGGCTCAGAGCTTGATCGGGCGCTATGCCGCCGCCAAGGCCACCGGCGTGGCGATGAATCCGCTGCCCGTGTTGGATCTGCTGGGTGGCATGGCCGCGGATGCCGCCCTGGTGGCCCAGCTCAGCCAGTTGTACGGGCTGCCGTTGGATCGCGGTGGCATCCGGGCCTTGCTCGGCCGCGTCGGCGGACAGAACGCCGTGCTCGGGGCCACGGCGTTGGCCTTGCATGCGCTGTTGGCCGCAGTGCGCCAGCTGTTGGTGCTGGCGGCCCCCTTGAGCGGCGGCCTCAGCCTGGCCCCGGCCGCGCCGGTCGCCGTGGCCCAGGCCGCCTTGGCGGTGCACACCAGCCGCCGAACGGGCCGGTTGGTGGCGAAGGAGCTGTTGCGCACGGCGACAGCAGCGGGCCAACCCGGCGCCCTGCTGCGGCGGTTGGCCCGCCAGGATCCAGAGGCGCGACGCTGGCTTGGCGACTGGCGGGGGGAGATGGCCGCCGGGGGCGCCTCGCGGGCGGGGCTGCTCCCTTGAAGGCCGCTATCGCGGAACCCAGCCCTGGAGAGGAGCCTGCTGGACCCGGCGGCCAGGCCCCGCCTGGGGGCTCCGCGGCGTCCCCCGAGCTGGGATGCTCCAGGGCCCAGCGTCCGATCGCCTCCGGGCCCGTGCCAACCCCGCATGTGGCGCCGATGCCCGGGGCTCCTGGGCCTGGGGCACCTGGGCCAGTCGCCCTGTTCGGCACCAGCGCCGATCCGCCGACCCGGGGCCATCGGGAGTTGCTCCTGGGGCTGCGGCGGCATTACCCATTGGTGGCGACCTGGGCCAGCGACAACCCCCTGAAACAGCACACAGCTCCGCTGGAGCTGCGCCAGCGGCTGCTGGAGGCGGTGGTGCGGGCGATTGGCGATCCCAATCTGCGGTTGGTGCAGGAGCTGAGCAGCCCCTGGGCTGTGGAGACGCTGGAGCGCGCTGAACGGCTCTGGCCCAACCGCCCTCTGGTGTTCGTGATCGGCAGCGATCTGGCCCCCCAGCTCCCCCGTTGGCGCGAGGCTCGGCGGCTGCTGACGGGTTGCCATCTGGCGATCGCGCCGCGGGTGGGGTGGAGCTTGGAGCCGGCGGATCTGGAGCGGCTGCGCCAGCTCGGGGCAACCTTCGAAGTGCTGCCCCTGCGGATTCCGGCCACAGCCAGCTCAACGCTGCGGGCCGCAGCCAGCTCAACGCTGCGGCCCGCAGCTGCGGCCGCCGATGCGGAACAACTCCCAGCGGAGCTTTGGCCGCTGCTGCTCCAGCAGAATCCCTACGGCTTAGCTCAATCTTGATGCGGATCGCCCTGGCCCAGCTCAATGCCCTGGTTGGTGACCTGGAGGGCAATGGCGCGGCGATCGAAGCGGCGGCGCGGCAGGCGGCGGCCGCGGGGGCCGATCTGCTGCTGACGCCGGAGCTCTCTCTCTGGGGCTATCCGCCTCGGGATTTGTTGCTCAGCCCAGCGCGACTGGATCGTCAGACGCGGGTGCTGAGCCGTTTGGTGGATCGCTGTCCGGCGGGTCTGGCGCTGATGGTGGGAATGGCCGAGCCGATCACCGACGGCCGGCTGCCAGCCCTGCACAACGCCATGGCGCTGGTGGAGGCAGACGGTTGGCGGGTGGTGTGCCGCAAGCAATTGCTGCCCAGCTACGACGTATTTGATGAGCAGCGCTACTTTCGCGCCGCCGACGAGCCCGCCCTGCTGGAACTGGAGCGGCGCGGGCGGCGTTGGCGGTTGGGGTTAACGATCTGCGAGGACCTGTGGGTGGACCAGGAGCTGCAGGGTCAGCGCCTGCGGGGGCTGGATCCGGTGGCGGCGTTGGCGACGGTGGCGCCTGATCTGCTGTTCAATCTCTCGGCGTCGCCGTTCGGACGCCGCAAGGTGGGGCTTCGCCGCCAGCTGGCCCAGCGAGCGGCCCAGCGGCTGGGGGTACCGGTGGTGTATCTCAATCAAGTGGGTGGCAACGATGAGTTGGTGTTTGATGGCGCCAGC
>JBIIIX010000271.1:0-4223 GCA_044234415.1 Cyanobium sp. | reverse complement strand
CTGCGCCTCCCGGATGACCACCCGTCATCCTCACCTGTTCAACCTCGAATCAGGGCATTCGGGCCTGGGGTTTTACACCACTTGAAGGGACGTGGCCCACAAACGACGGCAAAGTATTGTAGCTCGACTATACTAAAATGCGATTATTCTGATGCAAGAAGCAGGCAAGCGCAAGCCCGTGCCGTCGATTTGCTGCTCCGTTGCAGCGCGGTCCACTGCCCGCATGCAAACTCCAGGCCAGGCTGCATCGCCTTGGCCGTCGCCGGCGAACGTCCTAGCTGTCGTTTCGCTCCTTCTCGGCGTTTCCTTGGCATGATTGGAGTCGTGCGCCCTCCGTTCGCCTCACCATGCCCACTCCATCCCCTGCTTCGCCAAGCCGCTGGATCGTTACGCTGGCGGGTGATGAATCTCCGGCACAGATGGCTGAACGGCTTCGGGCCAGGGGCTTTGCCGTTGAGCAGGTCTTGGAGGCTGTTGGCGTCATCACTGGCCAGGCCAGTGCCAGCACGGCGGAGGCCTTGAAAGCCATGCCCGGCCTCCAGTCGATCGAACCGGATCAGGCGATCCAGCTGCCGGATCCTGAATCTGGGACGACCTGGTGAATCAGAATCGGCGGATCTGGGGCACTTCTGGAATCCGGCTTCAGGGAGCTGGAGTGGTTAAGCCAATCGATTCGGCGCGTTGGAAGAGGATCCAGCTGGTAGCGATGTATTTGTCACCTCCTTTCGGCATATTTCCTCGGTGCGTGTGCGTGAAGGCAGTGGGTGCGATCAGTACACTGCCGAGCATGGGCTTCACCCGTTTGTGTTGGTAAAGAAATTCGGTTTCCCCCTCGCTAAAGTCGTCGTTGAGATAAACAGTCCAGAGCAGTAGACGATGCAGCGATTCGGAGGCTGCATCTTGTGGATATAGCTCACAGTGCCAGTAGGGATACCCCCCTTCGTCAGCAGTGTAGCGCTGAAGATTGATGGAACCGGGCCTCAGCACCTGCTCCACGATCATCAGCAGACTATTGTCATCCAACTGAGCAACATCGTCTGAACTTAAACGACGGGAAGGGCTTCCATCTTCCGGATGATGTTCAAGCATGAGCGGCGCCACCACCACGTGGGGGTAGGTGCGCAGATAGCGCAGCAGCGCTTTCAGGACTGCTTCCAGGAGTTTGGCAACGACTTCATTCCATTCGCTCAGACCCGTGATCTGCAGATCGCGACTCTTTTTCAGGTCGGGATACAGGCCAGACCCGACAACGCCATCCCCGTGGGGAGAGGCATCGAAACGACGGCAGATCATGGCGCATGTGGCGGGGTCGAGAAGACTCTCATACACCTCAATAAAATCTGGCACTGCAGCAGCCATCAAGGGGAAAACATTCGGTTGTAGCATATCCGCAGAGCCGAGCCTCAACAACAGCTTTCATCAGTCAAACACAAATCTCTATCCATTGAGCTGGCAATGCATATTCAGTAAACGAGACGACTCTACTTGCTTTGCCGACGGGTTTTGCTCCTTAATCAGGTCTTCCTGAAAAGCCAGATCCACTTCGGCGTGACTGGTTTCATTGACCAGGAAGCGATATGCCAACTCGGCCCAGAGCCATTCTCGATTGTTGGCCTGAACATTGCTGGCGAAGATCGTTAGGTGCCATCGCGGAACGCTGCCCAGGAGGCCCCTGGTCCTGTTGCCGATCTGCGCAGCCAGCTGCCCACCAGCAGGTGGAGTGGTTCCTGGGCTCAAGCCCCCATCCCGCCGCGCGGCTGGGGGAGCTGCGCAACCTGGGCCCGCCGCCTGCGGCGGTTGCGGGAGTTTGGGCTGGATGCCTCCCACGAGCTGCGCGGTCCGCTGGCGGCCCTCGCCGCCAATGCTGAAATGGGCTTGCTGGACTGTCCGGATGCAGAGTCTGGGCAGCGGCGCCGCTTCGCCGCCATCGCCAGCGCCACCGACCAGATGGGGCACCTGGCGGACGACCTGCTGCAACTGGTTCGCCAGGAGGAAGGCAAGCTGGAACAGCCAAGCCGACTCTGGCCTTGGCCGACCTGCTGCGCCAGCAGCTCGCCCTCGATGGCGATGCCTTCGCGTTGCGGCGCCAACAACTTGAGAGTGATCTGGATGACGACCTCATGGTGATCGGCCAAGCCAACCTGTTGCGACAGCTGATCCGCATCCTGCTGGACAATGCCTACCGCTCTTGCCCCGAAGCGGCCGAGGTACTGGTGAGGCTGTGGCGTCGCGGTCGCCTGGGCCGCCTGGAGGTGAGCGACGACGGACCGGGGATTGACGCTGACTCGCTGCCGCGGCTGTTTGATCGCTTCTGGCGCGCCAGCAACGACCGCGGTGATGGCGGCACCGGCATGGGCCTTGCGATCGCGGCCAGCATCAGCCGTGCCCATGGCAGCGACATCCGCGTGGCCAGCGCCCCCGGCCAGGGCAGCCGCTTCGTGGTGGAACTGCCGCTTGCCTTCAGATGATCCGGCCCCTGCCCCAGCCGGAGGCGCTGCGCCGCACCAGCTTCGGCCTGGCTGACCTGCTGGTGATCCTGGCGGTGCTGGTGCTGCTGGGCTTGATTGGCCACGTGGGCTCCCAGGCGATGGTGAGCTTCCAGCCGCCCGATGTGATCCCGGCGGTCTCTCTCGATCCGCGCAACCTGCCGGAATACGCCGGCAGGTCCTGCCTGCGCATGTTCATCGCCCTGGCCTGCTCGCTGCTGTTCACGCTGATCTACGGCTCCCTAGCGGCCCACAACCGCCGCGCCGAACGGCTCCTGATCCCCCTGCTCGACATCCTTCAGTCGGTGCCGGTGCTGGGTTTCCTGTCGATCAGTGTCACCGGCTTCATCGCCCTGTTCCCCGGCAGTCTGCTGGGCCTGGAGGCGGCGTCGATCTTCGCGATCTTCACCAGCCAGGTCTGGAACATGACCTTTTCGTTCTATCAATCGCTGCGCACCGTTCCCAAGGAACTCCTCGAGGCCTGCACGCTGTATCGCCTCTCCCGTTGGCAGCGCTTCAGCCGCCTGGAGTTGCCCTCCGCGGCGATCCCGCTGCTTTGGAACGCGATGATGAGCTTCGGCGGCGGCTGGTTCTTTGTGGCTGCCAGCGAGGCGATCAGCGTGCTCAACCACAACTACACGCTACCCGGCATCGGCTCCTACGTGGCCAAGGCGGTGAGCGAGCAGAACCTGGCGGCCCTGGGCTGGGCGATCGTGACGATGGCGGTGCTGATTCTGGTGGTGGATCAGCTGTTCTGGCGCCCCTTGGTGGCCTGGTCTGATCGCTTCCGCCTGGAGCAAAGCGGCGGCGGTGATGGATCCGGCTCCTGGGTAGTCGACCTGCTTCGCACCGCCCGGGTGCCGAGCCTGGCGGCCGAGCTGCTGGCCCCCCTGGGGGAGGCCCTCGATCAGCTGCTGTCTCGGCTCTTCGGCAAGGTGTCGGAGAACGCCAAGGAATCCAGCCCCAATGCCTCCGATGGCTGGTTCAACCTGGGGCTACTGCTGTTGGTGGGCGGTCTGCTGAGCGCCCTGGTGCATTTCATCCTCACCACCGTGGGCCCGCGGGAGGTGCTGCAGGCCGCCTGGATGGGGGCGCACACGCTGCTGCGGGTCACCATCCTGCTGCTACTCGCCAGCCTGATCTGGACGCCGATCGGCGTGATGATCGGCTTCCAGCCACGGCTGGCACGGCTGTTGCAGCCACTTGTGCAGTTCCTTGCCTCGTTTCCGGCCAACTTCATCTTCCCCTTCGCCACCCTTTTCTTTCTCCGGGCCCACGTGCCGATCGGCTGGGGTTCGATTCTGTTGATGGCCCTCGGATCACAGTGGTACATCCTGTTCAACGCCATCGCCGGCGCCCAAACGATCCCCTCGGATCTGCGCGAAATGGCGGATGACGTGGGCCTGCGGGGCTGGAACCGCTGGCGCAGCCTGATCATCCCCGGCATCTTCTCGGCCTGGGTCACCGGCGGCGTCACCGCCAGCGGCGGCGCCTGGAACGCCAGCATCGTGTCCGAAGTGGTGAGCTGGGGCGGCACCACCCTCCAGGCCAAGGGCCTGGGGGCCTACATCGCCACGGCCACACGCCTGGGCGATTGGCCTCGCATCAGCCTTGGCATCGGTCTGATGAGCCTGTTTGTCGTGGGCTTCAACCGCCTGGTCTGGCAGCGCCTGTACAACCTGGCCGAGAGCCGCTACCACCTCTGACCCGCTCGCCACCATGGCGCTCATCCGCGTT
>JBIIIX010000041.1:0-15266 GCA_044234415.1 Cyanobium sp. | reverse complement strand
ACGCCGATCCCATGACGGTGGGCCCTCCGCTCAGATTCCGGCATTCGGTTGGGGATGATGGGGGGCAACCAGATCGCGCCGCAGCCCAAGGCGGCTGGCGAGCGCTTCGGCGGCCACGAAGAACACGGGCGTGGCGTAGAGCGTCACCAGCTGGGACAGCAGCAGGCCACCCAGCACCACCAGCCCCAAGGACTGGCGCACATCGCCGCCCGCTCCGAGGCCGAGGGCCAGCGGCAGGGTGCCAAGGATGGCTCCCGCGGTGGTCATCGTGATCGGTCGGAATCGCGAGACGCAGGCCTGGTGGATGGCGGTTACCGGGTCGGCACCCTGGCGGCGTAGCTGGTTAGCCACATCCACCATCATAATTCCATTCTTCTTCACTAGCCCGATCAGCAGGATCAAGCCGATAAAGCCATACAGATTCAGCTCCGTGTTGAAGACCACCAGGATCGCCAGACCGCCCGCGGCAGCTGGTGGCAGCGAGGTCAGCACCGTCAGGGGATGGATGGGGTCCTCATACAAAATCCCCAGCACCACATAGATCACCAGCACGGAGGCCAGCAGCAGCCAGCCGAGGCCACTGAATGACTGGGCAAAAACGCGGGCGTCACCTTGAAAGTCGAGGGCGCTGCCGGGTGGCAGCAACGTTTCAGCCCGCTGCCGGATTTGGCGTGTCACCGCATCCAGCGACACCCCAGACTGAAGATTGAAGGAAAACGTGGTGCTGGGCAGTTGGTCGGTGTGGTTCACGCTGACCAGCCCCGCCGATTCACGCACCTGGGTGAGGGCGGAGAGGGGCACGAGGTTGCCGTTGTTGCTGCGAATCGCCAGCTTGTCCAGATCGGCGCGGCTGCGTTGGTCCAGCGCCGCCACCCCGCCCAGCACCGGGTACTGGCCATCGCCTCGCAGGATCTGGGAGATCTGCCCCTCGCCGTAGCTGGCCGCCAGCGCCGACTGCAGATCTTCCACCGTCACCCCCAACCGGGCCGCTCGCTCCCGATCGATCCACACATCCAGCTGTGGGTTCGCGGCCTGCAGGTCATTGTTCAACTCCAGCAGGCCGGGAATGTCGCGCAGCCGCTCCTGCAGCTGGCGGCTGAGGGGCACCAGATCATCCAACTCCGGTGTTTGCAGGCTGAACTGGTATTTGGCCCGGGCGCTGCTGCCGCCGATGTTCACCGCCGACGGCAGGCGCGGGAAGCCGCGCAGCCCGGGCACGGAGTTCACGGTGCGGCGCAGACGGGTCACGACCTCCTGGGCGGAGTGGCGACGCTCGGACCGGGGTTTGAGCTTGATGAACAACCGGCCCGTATTCGCCGAGGGATTCGGTCCACCCTGGCCGATGGTGCTGTTCACCCCCTCCACATCGGGATTGGCCCGCACCTTCTTGGCCAGCTGCCCATGCATGCGGGCCATGTCTGCGAAGCTCACCCCTTCGGCCGCTTGGGTGGAAACGGTGATCTGACCGGTGTCCGCATCGGGGATAAAGCCCTTAGGGATCAGCTGGAACAAGATCACGGTCAGCAGGATCAACAGCAGCGACAGCGTCTGGGTGGGCCTTGGGTGGTGGAGGGCCCGCTGCAGCGAACGGCCATACATGGCCGTGAGCTGCTCGAAACCGCTGTTGAAGCGTCGGATCACCGCCTCCAGGGCCCGCCGCAGCCGCAGCAGCAGGGCCAGGGGGCCACGGCGGGAGCCGGGGGTCGCCAAAGCCAGAGGTTGCCCGGGTTCCTCCGGCAGCCGCTGGAAGCGGGAGCTGAGCATCGGCGTGAGCGTCAAGCCGAGCAGGCCGGAGAACAGGATGGCCACGCTCAAGGTGATGGCGAATTCACGGAACAGTCGGCCCAGCAATCCGCCCATCAACAGAATCGGCAGAAACACGGCGATCAGCGCCAGGGTCATCGAGACGATCGTGGGGCCGATCTCGGCGGCACCCTCCAGGGTGGCCTGGCGAAGCGGCTGGCCTGCCTCCAATCGCTGGGCGATCACCTCCACCATCACCACAGCGTCGTCCACCACGAAGCCGACGCTGAGGGTGAGGGCCATCAGCGAGAGGTTGTCGAGTGAAAATCCCAACAGGGCCATCACCGCAAATGTGGAGATCAACGACACTGCGATCGCCGCCGCTGGGATCAAGGCCGTGGCGCTGAACCCCAGGAACAGCACCACCACGGCGATCACCAGCAGCACGCTTTGGATCAGGGAATGCTGAACATCCTCGATCGAAGCGCGGATGGTTTCGGCGCGGTCGTAGAGAACATCGAGGGAAATCGCAGCGGGGATACGCTGCCTAAATGCAGGTATTTCGGCGCGTATTCGATCGCTGATTGCCACCGAGTTGCTGCCGGGCTGCCGTTGAACAGCTAACACGATGGAACGCACCCCGTTGTAGCGACTCGCCAGCCGTTCATTGGCGACGCTGTCGCTGACGTCCGCCACGTCCTGAAGGCGAATCGGCGCACCATCGCGGTAGGCCACCACCAGCCTGGCGAACCCGGCGGCGTCCTGAAGGCGGCCATTGTCGCGCAGGGCATAGGTTCGTTGAGGCGTGTACAGGGTGCCGGCGGGGGTGCTGGAGTTGCCCTCCTTCACCGTCTGCACCACGTCGTTGACCCCGAGGCGGCGTGCCGCCAGCTCCTGGGGCCTGAGTTTGACGCGCACCGCATAGCGCTGGGCCCCGAACACACTGATCTGGGCAACCCCCGGCAGCATCGATAGCCGCTGGGCAACCTGCAGCTCCGCCACCCGGTTCACCTCGGAGAGGGGTAGCACCGACGAGCTGAGCACCAGAAATAGGATCGGCTGCTCCGCCGGATTCACCTTGCGGATCGACGGCGGCGAGGGCATGCCGCTGGGCAGCTGGCGCTGAGCCTGGGAGATGGCGGTCTGCACATCCTGGGAGGCGGCGTCTATATCACGCTCCAGATCGAACTGCAGGGTGATCGAGCTGCTCGACTGGGTGCTGCTGGAGGTCACCGTGCTCAGGCCCGGGATGCTGGAAAACTGCTGCTCCAGCGGTAGGGCCACGGCGCTGGCCATGGTTTCGGCATCCGCCCCGGGCAGGGTGGCGTTCACCTGCAGGGTGGGGAAGTCGATGTTGGGCAGGTCGCTGATCGCCAGCTGGCTGTAGCCCACCAACCCCGCCACCACCAGCGCCAGGGTCAACAGGATCGTGGCGATCGGCCGGCGGATCGCCGTCTCGGAAAGGTTCATCGCTGGCCCCTGGCTGAACCGCCCGCGCCGTCCGCCCCAGGGTTGTCGGCGGTGCTTGGACGCGCCGCGCCCCCCGGCCCCCGCGGCAAGCGCAAGCGACCGCCAGGACGCAGGGCGAACTGACCCGCCACCACCACCGGATCTCCCGGCTCCAGGGCCGCCCGCACGGCGCTGCGGCCCTGGTCGCTGCCGACGATCACAACCGGCACAAGCACGGCCTTGCCCTGGCGGGCCGCATACACGAACGGCCCCCGCTGGCCCTGCTGAATCGCCTTGTCGGGCACCAGCAGGCTGGCGTCCAGGCGCCGCAGCAGCAGGCTGCCCTCCAAGCTCTCGCCAGGGGTGAGGTTGGCGGTATCCCCCTCCAGGCGGGCCTTCACCATCACGGTGCCGGTGTTGGCATTGGTGGTGTTGTCGATCGAGATCACCCGGCCGCCCAGGCCGCCGCGACCTCGGAAAGACAGCGCCTGGCCCACGTCCACCTGGTCCTTCCAGCGCTGCGACACGGCGAACACGGCGTCGAGGGGACTGATCTGGTTGATCACCACCAGCGGCCGGTTCTCCTGCTCCCGCACCAGGTTGCCGAGATTGATGCGCTGCTGCCCGATGCGCCCCGTGATCGGCGCCCGCACCAACGTGTGGTCGAGGTTGATGCGGGCGGCGGCCACGGCGGCGCGGGCGGCGTGCAGGTCGGCCTTGGCGCTGGCCACGGCGCCGGCTTGGGCCTCCAGGTTGGCCCGAGCCACCTGCTCCTGCGTCAGATAGTTCTCCTCGTCGTCGCGGCTCAGGGCCCCTTCGCGGCTGAGGCCGCCGTAGCGACGCGCCCGGTCGGCGGCGAGTTGGAGCTGGGCCGCGGCCAGGCGCTGCTGGGCCCTGGCCTCGGTCAGGCGGGCCAGGGCCCGGCGAGAATTGGCATCGGCCTGGTCCAGCGCCACCTGGTAGGTGGTGGGGTTGATCAACGCCAGCGGCTGGCCGCGGCGCACCAAGGTGCCCTCCTGGAAATACAGGCGCTGGATCTTGCCATCCACTTCCGGCCGCACCTCGACGGAGACCAGCGGCCTCACCTCGGCGGTGATCGGATAGCGGATCTCGATCGGCCCCTGGGTCACGGCGGCTGTTTCCACCAGGGGCGGTGGACGGCGCGGCGCTGTGGCATCGCTGTTCTGCAGCCCCCGTAGCACCAGGGCCGCGGCGATCGGGACCAGCAAGAGCAGCGGCCGCCAGGCGGGCGGCAGCCACCGCCACAGTCGCGTCACCGACCCGCGTCGCGGGGATGTCGCTGGGGGCGAGGCGTCAGCGCCGCGTGGCGTGCCATTCGCGTTGCGCATCTCGGCATCAGGGAGAGGGGTGCCGGTGGGCGGATCGGCAACGGGCGAGTCTGCGGACCGGTCCACGGGAGCAAGCGGCGCCGAGGCAAGGAGGGTGGGCTGAACTGGGCAGGGCGGCGATGCTCAGCTCACAACCAGGATTGGCTGCTGAAGGCATCCCGATCCAAGGACCCGTCGATGGGCAGCCTATGGCCTGGGCTCGGCGGATGGGCGGATGCTTGCTTCCACCCGGAACGATTCCGCGACTCCCATCAGGCGCCGCACCGCCGCTCGCGGCGGACTGGCGAGGGCCCCGCTCCCGTGGGAATCAGGCCGTGGAACTGCCACAATCCCCACAGTGCTACCGGGGATTGCCCGTGCCGTTGAGCGCGAAAACCCAATACGGCATCGTGGCGCTGATTGAGCTGGCGGCGATTCATCCCCGTGGCGGCGTGCTGCAGGTGGCGGAGATCGCCCAGCGCCAAGCGATTCCCGACCGCTACCTCGAACAGATGCTGACCAGCCTGCGACGGGCCGGCATCCTGCGCAGCCTGCGCGGGCCCCGAGGCGGCTATCAGCTCTCCCGGGCACCGGCGGAGGTGAGGGTGCAACAGGTGGTGGCGGCGCTGGAGGGGGAGCCGGCCAACCGGGGAGGCACCGACCGCCGCACGCCTGAATTCGACGTGCTCGCCTCGCTCGAAGACCGGCTCGAGGCCACCCGGGTGGCGATCCTGGAGGGCACCAGCCTGCAGGATCTGCTCGATCAACGCGATGCCTTGATGCAGGCCCAGACGATGTATTTCATTTGAGGACAGCAAGCCGCAGCAAAGCCAGCAGCAACGCGGTGTTGATCAACACGATCACGGCGGCGCAGAGCCAGCTCAGCGCTCGCAACCAAGCGGGCGAGCGCAACTCGCCCATCAGCCCGCGCTGGCCGCAGAAGTGCACCAGAGGGATCACGGCAAATGGCAGTTGCAGGCTCAACACCACCTGGCTCATCACGAGCAGCTGGGCCGTGGCGGCGTCGCCCAGCAGCATCACGGTGGCCATGGCTGGGATCAGGGCCAGCGCGCGGGTGAGCAATCGCCGCTGCCAGTCCAGCAGCTTCAGGCTCAGGAACCCCTCCATCACCACCTGACCGGCCAAGGTGGCGGTGATCGTGGCGCTCTGGCCGGCCGCCAGCAGCGCCACGGCGAACAGCAAGCTGGCCAGCGACGTGCCCAGCAGCGGGGTCAGCAGCCGGTAGGCCTGGCGGAGATCATCAACCGGTGCCACCGCCTGGTGAAAGGCACCGCCGGCCAAGATCAGGATTGCCGCGTTCACAAGGAACGCCAGCGATAGGGCCAGTCCGGCATCCAGGGTGGCGAAGCGCAGCGCCCGCTGGGATGCTCCGGGCTGGCCGGGCCAGCGGCGCGTCTGCACCAGGGAGGAGTGCAGATAGAGGTTGTGGGGCATCACCGTGGCCCCGAGAATGCCAGCCGCCAGATAGAGCTGCTCGCCATCCCGCAGGCTTGCTGCCTGGGGTATCAAGCCCGCGGCTACGGCGGGCCAGTTGGGTTGCAGCAGGATCAGCTCGATGGCGAAGCAAGCGCCAATCAGGGCCACCAAGGCGATGATCAACGCTTCCAGCCGACGCATGCCAAAGCGCTGCAACGCCAGCAGCAGCAGCGTGTCGGCGGCGGTCAGCAGCACGCCCCACGGCAGCGGCAGGCCGAACAGCAGTTGCAGGGCGATGGCGCTGCCCACCAGCTCGGCCAGATCGCAGGCCACGATCGCCACCTCCGCCAGGAGCCAGAGCGGCAGCCGCCAGCCCGGCGACAACCAAGTCCGGCAGCCCTGGGCCAGGTCCTGGCCGGTGGCGATCCCCAGCCGGCAGCAGAGCGACTGCAACACCATGGCCATCAGGCTGGAGAGGGCCACCACCCACAACAGCCCAAACCCGAAGCGCGATCCAGCCGCCAGATCCGTGGCCCAGTTGCCGGGATCCATGTAGCCCACGGCCACCAGGTAGGCCGGGCCGCACATCTGCAGGGCTGTGCGCCAAAAGCCCTGGCCCTGCCCAACCGGCAGGGAACCGCGTGGAGAGGTCAATGGCTCCGCGCCCCCGGGCCGCGCAGCCGGATTCCCCGGGGGGCGCGGGCCGACGGTGGCGGGCTCAGAAGAGTCGGGATCCCCTGTAGCCACTCCAGTTCGCCAGTTGCTCCAGGCTCTGAACCCCGGTCTCCATACGGCCATTGATCTCCCATGTGGGCAAGGCCTTGATCCTCTTGGCCATGCAGAGGTCCTGGCGGCTGTTGGGCCGATCGGCCCCGCATTCGATCACGTTGAGCGCGGCGACCGCCTCGGCGCCGAAAATGTTCTTCTGCGACTGACAGTGGGGGCACCAGTAAGCGGTGTAGACCCGGGCGCCGATGGCCTTGAGATGGCGGGCCAGAGCGATGCGGGCTGCCTGGCTGGCCTTTGGGCTTGTGGGCGGGTACGGCTGGGTCTGGCGGGCCAGGGCCGGGGAGCGGCTGTCGCTCGCCGCGGCGGGCAGAGGCGCGGCGGAGCAGAGCATCAGACCGCCGGCCAGGGCCGACAGGAACCAGAACATCATCGCCAGGGACTTCCGGGGGGTGCCTGGCAATTCTCCCCGATCGCCAACAGCGCGGCGTCGAGGCTCGGGCGGGGATGGCGCACTGCCGATGCTGAGCCACTGCGTTCAGCTCGGATGGCCACAGGGCGCGGCTGGCCCAGAGAGGGGAAGCGTCGTGGCGAGATGGGCTTCAACGGCTCCCCTGGCTTTCGGTCTGCGGGCTCGTGTCGGGAGCTTCAGGCTTGGGGTTCGCCAACACCGCAGCCATCGGCCCAGAGGCGGCTGGTGAGCGGCTCGACCAGCGGGGGAGAGGATTCAAGCGGTGAGGCGGTCGCTGCCGAAGTAGGGAACCAGGCAGGCGGGAAGGAGCACGGATCCATCCGGTTGTTGGCCGTTCTCGAGCAGGGCGGCCATCGTTCGGCCCACCGCCAGGCCGCTGCCGTTGAGGGTGTGGGCGAGGCGGGTGCCTTTGCCTTCCTTGAAACGGATATTGGCGCGGCGGGCCTGGAAGTCGCCGCAGGTGCTGCAGCTGGAGATCTCGCGGTAGGCGCCAGCCCCCGCCAGCCACACCTCCAGGTCGTAGGTGCGGGCGGCGGAGAAGCCGAGATCGCCGCTGCAGAGCTCGATGCGTCGATAGGGGAGTGCCAGCGCTTCGAGCACCGCTTCGGCGTCGCGGCTGAGCTGTTCATGGGCCGCCTCCGACTCTTCAGGACGGCAGAACCAGTAGAGCTCCACCTTGTTGAACTGATGCAGGCGGATCAGGCCGCGGGTGTCGCGGCCGTAGCTGCCGGCCTCGCGGCGGAAGCAGGGCGTGTAAGCCACGTACTTCAACGGCAGCAGCTCCGCCGCCAAGACCTCATCGCGATGGAACGATGTGAGCGGTACCTCGGCGGTGGGGGTAAGCCAAAGGTCGTCGTCGGCGCAGCGGAAGCTTTCCTCGGCGAACTTGGGCAGCTGGCCCGAGCCGGTGAGGCTGGCGCTGTTCACCAGGATCGGCGGCAGGATCTCGGTGTAGCCGTGGCGCCCGTGCCGATCGAGCATGAAGCTGATCAGGGCCCGCTCCAGCCGGGCGCCCTGACCCTGGAGGGTGATGAAGCGGCTCTGGGCGATGCGCACGGAGCGCTCGGTTTCCCACAAGCCCAGCCGCTCGCCGATCTGCCAGTGTTCGGCCAGGGTTTCGCCAGGGCTGGGCAGGCGGGGTTCGCCCCAACGCTTCACCTCCACGTTGTCGGTTTCATCGCGGCCGTCGGGTGTTGTGGCGGCCGGCAGGTTGGGAAGGGCTTGGAGCTGCTCCCGCAGCTGGGCCTCCAGGGCCTTCTCCCGCTCTTCAAGGGCGGCCACCTGTTGCTTGATGGCATTGCCCGCGTCCCGCAGGGCTTTCACCTCTGGGCCATCCGAGGCGGCCCCGGCCTTGATGCGCTGCCCCACCTCCTTGCCGATGCGGTTGCCTTCGGCTTGGAGATCACCGCGCTGGGCTTCCAGATCGCGTTGCTGCAGGGCCCGAGCCTGAAGCTCGTTGAGGTCGAGGTGCAGGCCCCGGCGGCCCAGCTGGTGGTGGATCAGATCGGGGTTCTCACGCAGCAGGCGCTGGTCGAGCACGGCGACAACAGGGGTTGGGGCGAGCCTAGGCGGAGGTCGTCGTGGCTGTATCCGGCGCGGCGCGGGCTGGCTGGGGCCTGGCTCGCCCGCGCGGCGCCGTCATGGTTCATCGAGCTCGCGATCCGTCCACAACGGCGTTGCGGCTGCCCAGGCAGAGTCAACCCATTCGACGCGCGGGGCAGGTGGGGATGGCTGGGCTGGAGGCTGATGCTGAGGCTGCCGCACCCACGCTCCGCCAGCGCCTGCGGCAGCTGCGCCGCCAGGTGGAGGTGCATCCTGATGGGGCTGAATCCTGGCGACAGCTGGCCCAGGCGCTGCAGGACCTGGGCCAGCTGGAGGAGGCCCTGCCCTGCTGGGAACGGGCCGGCGAGCTGGAGCCCAACCACCTCGCCGGCCAGAGCGCCCTTGGGCATCTCTGCCGCAATCTCTCCTTGCCGGAGCGGGCGATCGAGCATCACGCCAGGGCCCTGGCGCTCCAGCCCGACTCGCTCACCCTGGCCTTAAACCATGCTTTTGTGCTGCCGCTGGTGGCGGCGAGCGCCGCCGAACAGGAGCTCTGGCGCCAGCGTTGCCTGACGGAGTTGGAGCAACTGGAACGGCGCCACGACTGGCGTTGGTTCCCTGAACACCTGTTCACCTGCCATACGTTTTACCTCGCCTTCAGCCAGCACAACGAGGTTGACGCGCTCCGGCGCTACGGAGCCCTGCTGTCCCGCACATGCGCGTCGCTCGCACCACCCCTGGCGTCGCCGCCGCCCGATCGGCAGCCCAGGGTGGGGCTGCTGTCAGGCTTTTTTTATGAACACAGCCACGCCCGAGCCTTCGAGGGGCTGATCGCCGGCCTGCGGAACTCGCGCCTGGAGACGATCCTGATCCATTTGGCCACGGCCGCCAACGATGGCGTCAGTGAGCGCCTCGGCCAGGCCTGCGGCCGTGTCGTGCGCCTTTCGCCGCGGCTGGCCGAGGCCACGGCAACGCTGGTGGACCTGGAGCTGGATGTGCTGTTCTTCACCGATCTGGGCATGCATCCGCAGCTGACCCTGCTGGCGACGCAGCGGCTGGCACCCATCCAGATCACCGGTTGGGGCATGCCGCTCACATCAGGCCTGCCCCGGATCGACCACTACATGTCCGCAGCGGCCGTCGAGAGCGCCGATGCCCAGAGCCACTACACCGAAAGGCTGGTGCGCCTCAGCGGCCTCCCCTGCAGCTACCCGGCCCGGCTGCTGAGCACCCCAGAGCTGGGGCGCGAGCATTTCCTGCTGCCCCAAGACGCGCTGCTGGTGGGCTGCCTGCAGCCGATGCACAAGCTCCACCCCGACTTCGACGCCGTGCTGGAGACGCTTGCCGTGGGGGTGCCCGAGGTGTGGTTCGTGTTCGTGTGTGACCAGACCCCCGCCCTGACGGAGCGCTTTCTGGATCGTCTGGCGGGGGCGGCGCCGCAGGCCCTGGAGCGTTGCCTGATGCTGGCGCGCCAAGATCGTGCCAATTTTATGGCCTTAGCCGGCTGCCTGGATCTGCTGCTCGACCCGCCTTACTTCGGCAGCGGCGTCAGCTTTTTTGAGGTGGCCCACACCGGAACGCCCGTGGTGACCCTGGAGGGCCGCTTCCTGCGCAACCGCCTTGTGGCGGCGGCCTACCGGCTGATCGGCCTGGAGGATGCGCCGATCGCGGCAACGCTGGATGAGTACGGGAGGTTGGTTCAGGCCCTTCTCAACGATGGGCCGAGGCGGCGGCGGCTGCGCCAGGAGCTGCGTGAGCGGGCCAGCGCCTCGCTCTACGACCGCCAAGACATCGTGCGGGATTTTGAAGCGTTCGTGCTGGACGCGGTGGCCCTCCTGCGCGCTGGCTGAGACCGTTCAGAGCACCTGCACCACCTCGCTGACCTCGGGGATGGACTCGCGCAGCTTGCGCTCGATACCCATCTTCAAGGTCATCGTGCTGCTGGGACATGAGCCGCACGCCCCCTGCAGGCGCACCTTCACCACAGGGCCATCGATCTCGGCGATTTCGACGTTGCCGCCATCGGCCATCAGGTAGGGCCGCAGCTCATCGAGAACGCGCTCGACGTTCTCCAGGGTCAGGGCGCGGGGGTCGATCCCGGCTTCGGGGCTGGTGGCGGTTTCGGGGCTGGTGGCGGTTTCGCTGGACATGGCATTCCAAGGTTCTGGCAAGAGTTTAGGCGGGAGGCGCTGTTCGCGGCCCGTGGGGCAGAGCTCAGTTCCTAGGATCCAAGACATCTTCACCAGAGGGCCCCGCCGCCCCCGGAGCAGCCAGCACGCATGACCGACGTTCCCGCCTCGCGGATCCGCAACTTCTGCATCATTGCCCATATCGATCACGGCAAATCCACGCTGGCAGACAGGTTGCTTCAGGAAACCGGAACGGTGAGCGCCCGCGACATGCAAGAACAGTTCCTCGACAACATGGAGCTGGAGCGGGAACGGGGCATCACGATTAAGTTGCAGGCGGCTCGGATGGAGTACAGGGCCAGTGATGGCCAGCTCTACATTCTCAATCTGATCGATACCCCGGGCCACGTTGATTTCTCCTATGAGGTGAGCCGCTCTCTGCAGGCGTGCGAGGGGGCTCTGTTGGTGGTCGATGCCAGCCAGGGTGTGGAGGCCCAAACCCTGGCCAACGTGTATCTGGCCCTGGAGAACGACCTGGAGATCATTCCGGTTCTCAACAAGATCGATTTACCCGGTGCCGACCCTCAACGCATCAGCGCCGAGATTGAATCGATCATCGGCTTGGACACCAGCCAGGCGATTGCTTGCTCCGCCAAAACTGGCCTGGGGGTCCCCGAGATTTTGCAGGCCGTGGTGGATCGTGTGCCCGCCCCTCCCGACCTGGTATCGGCACCGCTGCGGGCCCTGATCTTCGACTCGTACTACGATCCCTACCGGGGGGTGATCGTGTACTTCCGTGTCGTGAGCGGCACGATCAGCCGCCGAGACAAGGTACTGCTGATGGCGAGCGGCAAGACCTATGAATTGGATGAAGTGGGGGTGATGGCCCCCGATCAGCGCGAGGTGGAGAGTTTGCATGCCGGCGAGGTGGGCTATCTGGCGGCATCGATCAAGGCGGTGGCCGATGCGCGGGTGGGTGACACGATCACCCAGGCGTCGGCCCCGGCCAGCGAGCCTCTGCCTGGCTACACCGAGGCCAAGCCGATGGTGTTCTGCGGCCTCTTCCCCACCGATGCCGACCAGTACCCGGATTTGCGCGAGGCTCTCGACAAGTTGAGGCTGTCGGATGCGGCCCTGCAGTACGAACCCGAAACCAGCAGCGCCATGGGCTTCGGCTTTCGCTGTGGCTTTCTGGGGCTGCTGCACATGGAGATTGTGCAAGAGCGCTTGGAGCGGGAATACGACCTTGACCTAATCGTGACCGCCCCATCGGTGATCTACAAGGTGAATCTGCTGGATGGCTCGCTGCAGATGGTCGACAACCCTGCCGTGCTACCGGATCCCCAAAAGCGTGAGTCAATTGAGGAACCCTATGTAAAGCTTGAGATATATACGCCGAATACTTACAATGGTGCCTTGATGGAGCTCTGCCAGGAGCGTCGCGGTGAGTTCATTGATATGAAGTACATCACCCCGGAGCGCGTGGCCCTGCATTATGAGATGCCCCTAGCGGAGGTCGTCACGGACTTTTTTGATCAGATGAAAAGTCGTACCAAAGGTTACGCTTCGATGGAATATCACCTCATTGGCTATCGGCGTAATGACCTGGTTCGCTTGGACGTGCTCATCAATGCCGAGCGTGCCGATCCGCTCACCACAATTGTGCATCGCAACAAAGCCTATGCGGTTGGCAAGGGTCTGGTCGAAAAGCTGAAGGAACTGATTCCTCGCCAGCAGTTCAAGATCCCGATTCAGGCGGCCATTGGTAGCCGCGTGATCGCCAGCGAGAGCATCAGCGCCATGCGCAAGGATGTGCTTGCCAAGTGCTACGGCGGTGATATTTCACGCAAGAAAAAGCTGCTACAGAAACAAGCCAAGGGCAAAAAACGCATGAAGTCTATGGGTAAAGTAGAGGTACCTCAGGAGGCCTTCATGGCAGTGCTCAAGCTTAATCAATAATCTGGAAATCAGCCGCCAGCACTGCGCCCTTTGACCAAGTCGCTGTGAAAGAACTGGGACATCGACAAGCCATGGCGCTTGATCAGGCGACGTCCTTGCCGATCCATCCACACCAGGGCGACTCCTGTGATGATCTGTTCAAACAAACACGTGAACAGCAGTCCCGGCAGGAGCGACTGCGCGGCCAGTTGGGCGTTCGGCCCAGATCGGCGCTTCTCGGAGGCTCGCAGATCGCGATCCATCTGCCGCCGCAGCTGGCGCCGGGTTTGCTCCAGCGACTGGGACTTGTTCGCTGGCATCTCAAGGCTGCCGCTCCGTGCCATGCGCGCTAGGGCCGTCTGGTCCTGAACCAGCTCAAGGTCTGCCCCCAGCCGTTCGAACCGGCTTTCCAGATCCGCTTGCGCCTGTTCGCTTTGCTGCAGCTGGCTTCGGGCTCTGTCCTGAGCGGCCAGAGTCAAGCCAGGCAACACCACAATGCACACCAAGGCCAAGGGCAGGATCGCGCGCCGCAGGGTGTCGATGAAAAACAGCTCTCGGTTCAGGCGTTGCCGTCCGCCGCCCAACAACACCAGCGCCACGGCCAGGGGAAGCAGCGGCAGGGTTTGGGAGGCCTGTTGGATCAAGTGGAGATGGCTGAGGGGATCCCCCTGGGCTCCGAACCAGACCAACGCCAGCATCCGCTGGACCAGCCAGACCAGCAGCAGCAAGCCCAGCAGCCGGAATTGGCTGAAGGAATAATCAAGTTGGTGACCCAGCATGATGGTTTGCAGGGCTCCCTTCGATTGCTGGGACCGTTGCTGGGGCATGGGGATGTAGGCACTATCGCTCCATTGCACGTTATCGGGGGGGGGGTGAGCAAGCACGGGAAATCTTTTTCTGTGCCGCGCCTGCTCCATGGCCCTATCCAGTTGCCCGCCGCTCGCCTCCGGGCGAGGGAGGCCGATCCTTGCCTCGCCCAGCCCCTCCAGCCGCGATCGCCAGTCGGGCCCGCGTTCACGGCTCCAAGCTCGCTGGCGTGGCCCCGCCGAGCGCAATGGCTTTGCCATGCCCTTGGCCCTGGTGGTGGCACTGCTGCTGCTGCTCAGCAGCCTGGCGACGCAAACCATGATCCTGCAGGTGCGCAGTCGCCGGGCGGTGGTGCTGGAACTGCGCCAGGCGGAAGACCGGCTGGCTTCCGCCGCCCATCTGCTGGTGGGACGTCTGCAGCAAAGCCACCCCTGCCTATTCGCGCTAAACCTGGAGGCTTGGCCCCAGGCGGGCTTGAGCTGTAGTCACGCGGCGGACATCCTTGGCCTGATCGAGGCCGAAGCCCATGGCCTCGCTTGGAAGGTGATCGCATGGCAGCCCCTCCCTGGGGAGAATCAGGTGGAGCTGCTGCTGCAGGTGCAGTCCCAGGCCGGCCACCCCCCAAGGCGGGGTCAGTTCCGGGTGGAGCTGGAACCCTCGCCATCGTCGCCACGAGTCCTGGCTCTCAGACCCCAGGGGTTGCGCGGCATCCCCGCGGCCGAACTCTGATCGCGAGCGGAGGCCCACTCACCATGACGATGACCGAACTGATCACCGCCGCCAGCTTGCTGCTGACGGCCACGTCCACAGCCTTGAGCCTGAATTCAACGGCTACCCGTGCCCTGGCGGTCGGTGAGCAAAGGCTGCAGGCCGTGGATCGTCTGGATGCCGAACTGGTTTTGCTGGAACGGCAGCTGCGGGAGCTGGCCGCCACCCATCCGCAGGCGGCGCAGGCGGCGGACCCCATCGCCGCCTGCGCAACGAAGGCCAGTTCCCTGAGCACTCTGCTGGCGGCTTTGCCAGCGGGCCCTGGGCTGGAGCGGCAGGTGGAGCCGCGATCCGGGGCGGGGGCGCTGCTGGCCGTGGAGCTGCGCAGTGCGTCCACGAATCTGGTGCGCCAGCGGCTGTTCAGCCTGGCGGCGATGGGTCTCTGCGAGGCTGGCGATGCGACGCCCTGACGGCCACACCCTGCCGGAGCTGATGATCGCCGCGGCATTAATTGCCTTGGCGATGCCACTGCTGTTCGGCGCCGCTAGCGGCCAGCAGGCGCGGCAGCGAATGGAGAGCGCCCTGAGGCGCCTCGCCTTCGGGCTGGAAATGGGGCGCGTTGCCGCACTGCGTCAGGGGAGCGCTTGCGTGCTGGCCTTGGAGGGAGGCAGCTGGCAGGCGCCCGGAGCCGACAGCCTGCCCGCCTGCACCGGAGCCGCGCTGGGCCCTGAGGAAGGCCTGGTTCCCCCCGGTGTTGAAGTGGAACACAACCTGCCGGCGCTGGTGCGCTTCAGCAGCAATGGCTTGGTGCTGGATGGCGGCACGTTGGTCGTGCGGGCCGAGGGCACGGCGCTGGCCCGTTGCCTCGTGATCTCGCCGCCACTGGGCGTGGTGCGACAGGGACGCTACGAGGCGTCCACCTGCCTTCCCGAGAGCTGAGGAGGCTGAGCGCGATGCAAGGACAACGTTTCCTGGATCGTACGAGCC
>JBIIIX010000040.1:0-15314 GCA_044234415.1 Cyanobium sp. | reverse complement strand
CACAGGTTGCATCCAGGATCAGAGTCCCCCAGTTGCAACCTGGTTCCAGTGTCGCTGGCTTCACACCAAGCTCAGCCTCAACGGCCGCAAGCTTCCGTTCTTCTTGATCCGTTCCATCTTCCTGCTTGGATTCAGCCAACAGCGCCTGAATCATCGAGATCCCATTGGCCTTGGTCATGTCATTGCAGATCTTGATCAGGTCAGGGCCAATGCGCTTGCGAAAATGCACCATCATTGAGGGATCAAATGGCGGCGAAGGCTGGTATCCGCTCAACCCAATGAAAAATTGCAGGTAGGGTGATTCCGTGATCAGCGCCACCGTCTCTCGATCTGTCACTCCTAGGCGTCGCTGGATGTAAACCGCCCCGAACGCCATCTGGAAGGGCTTGGCTGGGGCTCCTGTCTTGGTGGTGAACTGGGGCGCATAGTGGCTTTCCAGTGACATCCACGGAATCACCTTGTGGAGCAGAACCCAGCGATTGTTGGGATCCAGCTTTCCACCGAAGGGCGAGTGAAACTCTTCAATCGATAGTTGACCCGTGTGCTGAAAAACGTACATTTGCGTGCCAGCAGATTCTTCTAAGCCAAAAATGGCTGATTGCACTTGATCCTATCATGAGACTCCTGCTGGAAACAACTGCGCCGCAACGGGTGCTGGTTTTTCAGCAGGCCCTAGATAGCTTGCAGGCAAGCGCTTCTCCTCGCGTTCCATGCCCCTCAACGAATACAAGCCCGGTGCCGCGTTCCCCGGCGTGATCGGCCGCACGGCTGATGTGTCCACGCCCGCCTGGCCGATGCCGAAGCGGGCCCGCGACGGGGCACCGAATGTGCTGTACATCGTGCTCGACGACACGGGATTCGGCCAGCTCGGCTGTTACGGCAGCCCGATTCGCACCCCCCATCTCGATGCCCTGGCGGCTGATGGACTGCGCTTCAACAACATGCACACCACGGCGCTGTGCTCTCCATCACGCAGTTGCATGCTCACCGGCCGCAACCACCACTCCAACGGCCTGGCCTGCATCACGGAGGGGTCGATGGGATTCCCGGGCTCCAATGGCCTCATCCCGTTCGAGAACGGGTTCCTGTCAGAGATCCTGCTGCAGCACGGGTACAACACCTACGCCATCGGCAAGTGGCATCTCACCCCCGCCGAGCAAACCTCCGCCGCCGGCCCCTACGACCGCTGGCCCCTGGGTCGCGGCTTCGAGCGCTTCTACGGCTTCCTCGGCGGCGACACGCACCAGTACTACCCGGAGCTGGTGCAAGATAACGGCCAAGTGGAACCGCCGGCCACGCCGGAGCAGGGCTATCACCTCACCCCCGATCTCGTGGCGAAGGCCAAGGCGATGATCGCTGATGCCAAGCAGGTGGCACCGAACAAACCCTTCTTCATGTATTTCTGCACCGGCGCCATGCATGCGCCCCATCACGTGCCGAAGCAGTGGAGCGACAACTACAAGGGCCAGTTTGACGACGGTTGGGATGCCTACCGCGAGCGCACCTTCGCGCGCCAGAAGCAGCTCGGCATCATCCCGGAGGGCACCGAGCTTTCCCGCCATGACCCCGACGTGCCCGATTGGGATGGCCTCTCGGCCGAAGAGAAGCGCCTCTACGCCCGCATGATGGAGGTGTTCGCCGGCTTCCTTGAGCACACCGACCATTACATTGGCGAGCTGATCAGCTTCTTGAAGGAGATCGGTGAATACGACAACACCTTGATCATGGTGATCTCCGACAATGGCGCCAGCTCGGAAGGCGGCCCCACGGGGTCGGTGAATGAGGGCAAGTTCTTCAACAACGTGCCGGAAAACCTCGAGCAGAATCTCGCCGCCATCGACGACCTCGGCGGACCGAAGTATTTCAACCACTACCCCTGGGGCTGGACCCACGCCGGCAACACCCCCTTCCGCCGCTGGAAGCGCGAGACCTACCGCGGTGGCACCAGTGACCCCTTTATCCTCAGCTGGCCCAAGGGCATAGCCGCCCGCGGCGAAATTCGCCAGCAGTACTGCCATGCCATCGACATGGTGCCCACGGTGTTGGAGGCCCTCGGCATCGAGGCTCCCGCCACGATCAAGGGGGTGACCCAGAGCCCGATCGAGGGCTTCTCGCTGGTTGCGAGCTTCGCCGACGCCAACGCTGCGAGCTTGCATCTCACCCAGTACTTCGAGATGTTTGGCCATCGCTCGCTGTATCACGATGGTTGGCGGGCGGTCTGCCCTTGGCCTGGCCCCTCATTTGTGGAATCGGGCCGACGCTTCGGCGATCCGATCAGCTACGACCAGTTGATCCAGCTTGATGCCCAGGGCTGGGAGCTTTACAACCTCAATCAGGATTTCGCCGAAACCAACAACCTCGCCACGCGGCAGCGAGAACGGCTGATCGCCATGATTGGCATGTGGTACGTGGAGGCCGGCAAGTACAACGTGCTGCCGATCGATAGCCGCGGCACCCAGCGCTTCGCCGTGGAGCGCCCCCAGATCGCCCCCGAACGGCAGCGCTACATCTACTACCCCGGTACCCAGATGGTGCCCACCAATGCGGCGCCACGGGTGCTCAACCGGCCCCATTCGGTGTCGGTGGAGGTGGAGGTGCCGGAGGGCGGCGCCGAGGGTGTGCTGTTCAGCATGGGCGGCAACGACGGCGGCTTCGCCCTCTACGTGCAGAACGGCCAGCTCACCTACGGCTACAACTACGTGGCGGAGCAGTTTTTCCGCATCCGCTCGGGCAGCTCGATCCCGGCCGGCCATCACATCCTGAGTGCGGAATTCACCCCCACCGGTCCGGCCGACCTCGCCAACGGCCGGGGCACCCCGGCCAAGCTGGTGTTGTTCCTCGATGGCCAGCCGGTCGGTGAGGGTGAGCTGCCCGTGACCATTCCTCTCAGCCTGGGCCTCGCGGCCGGGGTGGCGGTGGGCGCCGATCCCGGATCTCCGGCGATGCCGGACTACCGGCCGCCATTCCCGTACGCCGGCCGCATCCGTCGCGCGTTGGTGGATGTGAGCGGCGCCCCGGTCGAAGACCTGCGCGAGCAGATGCGCCAGATCCTGGCGCGGCAATAAAGCGCGCCTATAACGCGCTGCCATCAAGCGCGGGTCTGTCCTCAGGGAGGGTGCCGCTGTTTTCCGGGCAGCGTTGCGGCTGATGCAGGCGCCGCAAGACCATCCCTGGGCAGGTCCCACCGCCGATATCTCGCCCACCGCTGAAATCCCGCCCACCGCTGCGGGCCGCCACCCCCCGCGCCACCCCCGTAACGATTCGCCACAATCTAACCGTGCCGACGCGCTGATCCGATGACTCCGCCCTCCTCCGCCCCAGCGGCCGCTCCCGTAGCCGCTGAAACGGCAGGAACCCCAAGCGCCTCCCTGGGGCCGGAGACGGCTTCCGCGGCCAGCCAGGAACCCAGCGTCGACCCCCTGCTGGATCCAGGACCTCGCATCGGGGCGGCCTGGTGGAACCGCTGGCTGCCGGTGGCCTACCTGCGCGATCTCGATCCCCGCAGGCCCCAGGCCCAGACCGTGCTCGATCGCGATCTGGTGCTCTGGTTTGAGGCCTCCAGCCAGCGTTGGCGTGCCTTCGAGGACGCCTGCCCGCACCGGCTCGTGCCGCTCAGCGAAGGGCGTCTCAACGCCCAAGGTGAACTGGAATGCCCGTATCACGGCTGGAGCTTTGAGGGCACAGGTCGCTGCACCGCCATCCCCCAGGCTGAGGAGGGCGCCCGCGTCAGCACCGGTCGCTCCAGTTGCCGCTCCTATCCCACCTCCACGGGGCAAGGCCTGCTGTTTGTGTTCATGGGCGAGGCCGAGCGGGCCGCGGCGGTGGCCTTGCCGCTGGTGCCCGCGCTGGAGGAGGAGCCCGAACGCTGGCTGCTGCGCGACACCTTCCGCGACCTGCCCATGGACGCGTTGACGGCGTTGGAAAACGTGCTCGATGTCAGCCACGTGCCCTTCACCCATCACCTCACCGTGGGGCGCCGTGAGAATGCGGCGCCGGTGCGGGCCGAGCTGGGCGAGCTGAGCGCTGCAGGGTTCACAGCCCTCTGGCCGGAAGGGCCCCGACGCGGCAAGCTCGGCAGCCAGCACACCACCTTCCTGGCGCCTTGCCTGATGTGGCACGACCTCACCGCCCAGGGTTTCGGCCGCATCCTCACCGTGGTGTACGTGACGCCGGTGCGTCGCGGGGAATGCCGCCTGTTCGCCCGCTTCCCATTCCGCTTCAGCAGCCCGTTGCCGGGCCTGCTGCTGCGGCTCACACCCGAATGGCTGCAACACATCGGCAACAACAAGGTGTTGGAGGACGATCAGGTGTTCTTGCATTGGCAGGAGCGGGCGGTGGAGCGTCGCGGTGGTCTGGAGGCCAGCCAACGCACCTTCCACCTGGCCACAGGCGCGGATATCTACGTGCGGGGATTGCTGAGCTGGGCTGAGCGCTGGGATGGCCAACCGTTCCCGGATCAACCCCTGCCGCCACGGCTGGAGCGGCCGGCGCTGATGGATCGGCTGCACAGCCACACCAGGAGCTGTCGCTCCTGCTCGACGGCGTTGCGCCGCCTACGCCGTTGGCGGCCCCTGGCCCTCAGCCCGCTCCTGTTCGCGGTGCTCGTTCAATGGCGGGCCGACGCCCCCCGCTCCTGGCCGGCCTTGCTGCTGACCGCGGGTTTGGTGGTGGCGGCGGCCGGGCTGTGGCAGCGGCTGCGGCGCTGGGAAGTGTTGTTGCAGCAGGGCGATGGTGAAGCCCCCCGCAACCGCGGCTGAGGCTCGGCGGTCGCGGCTTCAGCCCCCCTCTCGCGGCTCTGACCCGGCGGGCGCTCCTCAGGCCCACGCAGGCGAATCCAGGCCGGCGGTTAGGGGCGCGAGCTCAGCGGCCGCCGGTCCAGCCCGCCAGGTGGGAGGCCGCCTGGGAGCGCACCAGCGCCCGGGCGGCCGGCAGCGCCGGCTCCAGGCTCAGGGAGCTGAATGGTGGCAACGGGCGGCTGCGCAGCCAGGCGCCCCAGCGGAACTCATGGAACGGAATCAGCGGTTCGGGATCGATCAAATGCTCCTTCTTCAGCTTCCACACCAGGCTGCGATAGGGATCGTCCTGCAACCCGGCCAGGTGGGTGGGCAGGCTGATGGCAGGCAGCGGCCCATTGCCGCGCCCATCGTGCAGGTACAGCCAGCCGCGGGCCTGGAGCTCCGCCAGCACCGCCTCGCGATCCTCCTGCTGCAGCTGCAGCGCCACATAGCCGTAGGCCACGGCATCCGGCAGCAGCTCCACCAGGGCGCGCAGGCGGTGATGGCGATCGATCATCCACAGTTCACCGGAACGGCTGCGGGCCATCGGCACGGGCTTGGTGGCCAAATAGCGCAGGCGCTGTTCCTGGCTTTCCTCGCGGAAATCGTTCTGGCGACCGCGGATCTCCGCCAGGCCGATGCACAGCTGGGTGGGTTGCAGTCGCGCCACCGGGATTTGAAGCAGGGTGTGCTTCGGTCCAGGGGGCGGCAGGGGTTGATAGGGGGGTAAGTGCAACACGGGCCCATCGTTGGCTGCTGGCATCCTTGCGCCTCCCGCGCCGTCTGCGCAGCCGACGGCCCCAAGGGCGCCTGAACGCTGGCCCCAAGTCCCTTTGACGGCGGCGCGTCACCGCTACAGATTGCTGCTACAGATTGTCGCTGGCGATTGCTCCTGTCGGTTGCCCCCTCGCCTGCCCCTGACAGCTGCCGCGACCGCGTTGCCGGAATAGGGTCGCAGCACGTGCCCCAATCCATGTCCGCTCCGTTGCCATCGCCCCTGTCGGCTGCCGCGGCAGCCATCCCGCTGGAGGGGCCGCACGGGCCGATGGGGGTGCTGGTGTGCGGCCATGGCAGCCGCAACCGCTTGGCGGTGGCGGAGTTCGCCGATCTGGCCGGGCAGCTGCGGGGACATCTCGGCGCCGTGCCGCTGGAATATGGCTATCTGGAGTTCGCCCGGCCGATCCTGCGCGATGGCCTGGAGCGCCTGCGGCAGCGGGGCGTGCGGCACGTGCTCGCCATTCCGGCGATGTTGTTCGCGGCCGGCCATGCCAAGAACGACATCCCCTCGGTGCTCAATGCCTATGCCGCCGAGACCGGGCTGCGCATTGATTACGGCCGCGAGCTGGGCGTCGACCGCAGCATGATCTCGGCCGCTGGAGCTCGCATCCGCGCCTGCTTGGAGCAGGCCAACGCCGAGGATCTGGCGGCTGGTCGCGCCCCCATCCCCCTCCACGACACCGTGCTGGTGGTGGTGGGGCGGGGCTCCTCCGACCCCGATGCCAACAGCAATGTGGCCAAGGTGACGCGGATGCTGGTGGAGGGTTTCGGCTTTGGCTGGGGGGAAACCTGCTATTCGGGGGTCACCTTCCCCCTGGTGGAGCCGGGCCTGCGTCAGATCGTGCGGCTCGGCTATCGGCGGCTGGTGGTGTTTCCCTATTTCCTCTTCTCCGGCGTGCTGGTCAGCCGCATCGTGGACCACAGCCAGCGGGTGGCCGCCGACCATCCCGAGATCGATTTCCGCTCCGCCTCCTATCTGGGTGACCATGCCGGTGTGCTGGACACCTTCCGCGAGCGGGTGTTGGACGTGCTGCGCGGCGACACGGCCATGAACTGCTCGTTATGCAAATACCGGGCTCAAGTGTTGGGCTTTGAGCAGGAGGTGGGCCTGCCCCAGCAGAGCCACCACCATCATGTGGAAGGCCTGATCGAAAGCTGCAACCTCTGCGAACGGGAGTGCACGGGGGCTTGCCAGCCCGATGGCGTGCCCTTGCCCCTCGGCCCCAGCCATACCCACGGCCACAGCCATGCCCACGACCATGGCCAAATCCATGCCCACGGCCACGGCCACAGCCACGACTCCGGCCAAGCGCAGAACCCCAGCCATCCCCACGATCACGGCCATTCCCATGAGCCTGGTCAAACCCGTGAGCACCGGCATTCCCATGGCGAGGTCCACAGCCATGGCGAGGTCCACAGCCATGGCGACGCCAGCGGCCCTGGGCCTGGCGGCGGCCACGACCATCCCCCGCAAGAGCATCCGCACGGCGTTGACGATGGCAGCCCTTCGCACCATCACCACCACCCCTACCCCCACGCCGATCACCCGCTGGGCCCCCGCACGCTGCGATCCCGGGCAGGCTTGAACTCCTCCGCGAGCGGCGCCAGCTCAGATTCCATCAGCGATGGCAACCCAGCCATCGCTCACGGAACGACGCCCATCGCCAACGCCAACGCCAACGCCTCCCCACGCGTCCCAGCCGATGCGCCGGTCAACGCCATGGACCAAGCCATGGTGAACGCCTCGACCGACGACCTGAGCGGAGCTGAGCCCGTCGCCGCTGAGGCGACCTCCCCATCGGGGGCCCATGGGGAGGAGCAGTGGTCGCCGCCGACCGCTGAAAGCTGAAGAAATCTGTGTGGAAATCAAGGGCTCAGCCGTCTCACGTAATAGCGAGACGCAAGGGACACGGTGCATCACCCTTGCTGATCAATCAAGGATTTCCCCATATTGCCCCTGTTTTCCCCGGAAATCGCCGATTTTTTCCACAGGAGGCTGCCGGCTATGGGCCTGAGGGTGGCCGGCCTGGGGAAAGCCCGCGGATGCCCACCAGGGATTGACGGGAAAGAGTTGACGTGCTAGCAGCGCCTGCAAATCCAGGCTGAAGTTGCCGCGGATCAGTGGCCTCAGGCAGTCTCAGCTTGAGCCTCGCCGCCGCCCATCCGGGCGGGGCCGCTTTGACTCCAGAGGCCGAGATGTGGCGTACTGGGGCGACACATCAAGAACGCCACCACGATCACGATGGAACGTGCCGCTCCTAACCCCAATTCGTTTGGCACAGCACCAGGGGAGGGCCAGGGGCCAGAGCAGAGCGGGACGTGCGGCCGCGTGAGCCTGGAGGCGGAGGTGCCCGAGATCTTGTTTGAAGGAATGCGCAGTTTTATTCAGCTCAACCCGGATTGGGATCAATACAGCGTCATCACCTCAGCTTTGGCTGGATTTCTGTTCCAAAATGGCTGTCAGGAGCAGATCGTTACCCAGCATTACCTCGATACACTTTTCTGCCGCCGTTGAGGCCGTGGCCTTCGGCAATCCAGTCGGCAGCTGGCCGTGTTGGCCAGTGCGCTCAGCCTGGCTGGGCCACTGGCCAATCGGCGGAGCTTGTCATCTTATCCAGCGGTTTGAAGCGCCAGCGCTCAAGCCTTGATCCGATCACCCCAGCGCCATGGCCGGCTCGCCAGCCGCTGCTGCAGGCAAAAAAAAGCGGAGGTGCCAACCCCCGCCGTTACTTTCTCCCTTGCCCGACCCGTGGTGAGGTCGCCTTCACATCATCACCAGATCCCTGCCGGACAACTGTGGTGACCGACACCATTGCCAGCGTCTGGTGTGCGAGCGCTGACAGCGCCTAACCCGTGCTTGGCCAGCGCTTGCCCATCGCGATCAACCAGCCCAGGACAGAGCCAATCGATCCGAAATCACGCCCTCAGGACTGCAGCGCTGGGTAATCGGTGTAGCCCTCGCTACCTGGGGTGTAGAAGCTGCCGGGATCGGGGCTAGCCAGGGTCGCTCCCCGGGCGATGCGTTCCGGCAGATCCGGGTTGGCGATGAAGGCACGGCCGAAGGCCACCGCATCCACAGCCCCCGCCGCCACCACCGCCTCCGCCTCGCTGGGGTCATAGCCCATGTTCGCGACCAGCACCCCGCCGAAGCGTTCGCGCATCGGCGTGAGCAGATCTCCCGTCTGCAGCCCGGCCATATCGGCGCGCATCACATGCAGATAGGCCAGTCCCTGGTCGTTGAGGTGTTCCGCCAGCCAGCAGGCCAGGCCCAGCGGATCGCTGTCGACCATGGCGTTGAAGCTGTTGAGCGGCGACAGGCGCAGACCCACCACGGGGCAGGAGCGCCGCACCGCCGCCAGCACCTCCAGCAACAAGCGGGCCCGGTTGGCGATCGAGCCGCCGTAGGGAGCCGAGCGCCGGTTGCTGCCATCCCTCAGGAACTGATCCAGCAGATAGCCGTTCGCCCCGTGGATCTCCACCCCATCGAAGCCAGCCCGCACGGCCCGGTCGGCGGCCTGCTGAAACGCCGCCACGATGGCCGGGATCTCGGCGTCGCTGAGCTCTCGCGGCACCTCATAGGGCTGTTTCCCCTCCGGCGTGTGGATCTCGTCGCCGCTGATCGCCAGGGGGCTGGGCGCCACCGGCTGGTTGCCGCCATTGAGGAGCGAATGGCAGGCGCGTCCGCCATGCCAGATCTGCAGCACGATCCTGCCGCCAGCCCGATGCACCGCCTCGGTGACCAGGCGCCAGGCCTCCACCTGGGCCTCGTTGTGGATGCCGGGCTCACGGATGAAGGCCGAATTGCCCTCCGCCACCATCGTGGCCTCGGCGATCAACAGGCCGGCCGAGGCTCTCTGGGCGTAATGGGTCGCCATCAGCGGCGTGGGGATGTGATCAGCCGTGGCGCGGCAGCGGGTCAGCGGCGCCATCCAGATGCGGTTGGGCAGCTCCAGCGCTCCGATCCGTATCGGGGTGAACAAAGTGGTCATGGCGGGCTGGCAGCGGCTGGGGCGGACGCCCTCAGGCTGCCAGGCGGCTGCAGCTGGTCTCTGTGCCCTCCAACGCCGTGGCGTCCCCGCCGCGCAGCCGCGCCACCGCCGCCGCGCAGGCCCTCCAGGTGAGGGCCATGGAGGTGAGGGTGGGGCTCTGCCAGCCCGCGCTCGGCCAGCAGGCCCCATCGCCCACCAGCACATTGGCGGCGCCCCAGCACTGGTTCCAGGCGTTCAAGACCCCGTCCTGGGGCCGCAGGGCCATCGGCGCACCGCCCAACTCGTGCACGTAATCCCCAGGTGGGGCGGCGGCGCTGGCCAGCGCCGGGCTGTGGCGCAGCCAGGGCTCCAGCAGGGGCAATTTCACGAGTTCCTCCAGCGGCAGCAGCTCCCCCCCCGCGGCGTCCACCACCGCCGCCATCCGGGCTTGCATGTGACGCACCATCGCCAGTTCATTGGCGCCCCAGCGGCAGCTGATGTGGGGCACCGGCAGCCCCTGGACATCGGTGCGGCTGAGATCGAGGCTGATGTGGTTGTGGCGATCGGAGAGCACCTCGCCATGGCCGATCAGGAAGCCCAGCGCCTCCGCGGGCCGGCGCTTCAGCCAGCGGGGCGGATCGAAGCGCTGCACCGCCGTCCAGAGGCCATAGCCGCGGCGGAAGCCGAGCCCCTCGTCCCCCGCGAGGTTCAGCGTGTTGGGGATGAAGCAGCTGCCGGCGCCGGACAGCTCCTGGGGTTGCGGCGGATCGGCGATCTCCGGCAGGCTGAAGAAGCGCGCGCAGGACACGTGATCCATCAGGCCGGTGCCGAGGCTGCCGGATGGATCCACCATGCCGCCGGAGCGGACCCCATCCGAGGACTGCAGCAGGATTCGCAGCGTCTCCAGGGTTGAGGCGCAGAGCACGATCAGGCCGGCCCGGAGCAGGTGCTGGCTGCCGCGCTCAGCATCCAGCACCACCACGCCTTCGGCCCGATCGCCGCCAGGAGCCATGTGCACATGGCTCACCACCGCGCCGCAGCAGAGGGTTAGGCGGCCGCTGGCGCGGGCCCGCGCCAGGGTCACCCCGGGGGAGCTGGAGCGAGGCCAGGGCTGCTCGCGGCTGGAGCGGTGCAGCCGGAAGCCGCGGGAGTGGATCAGCGGCAAACCCAGCTGGCGGCCGATGCGCTGCTTGAGGTGCTGCTCACCCGGGGTGAACGGCAGTGGCGGTTGATAGTCGCCATCGGGCAGCTGGGGAAGCCCATCGGCTTGGCCATGGACCCCGAACAACCGCTCCAAATGGCCGTAGTAAGGCGCCAGATCGGCGAGGCGGATCGGCCAAGGGCGGCCATGTCCATCGCGGGTGGCGGCCTGGAACTCATGGTCCGACAGCCGCAGGGTGATCCCCCCCCAGGTGAGGCTGCGGCCGCCCAGCTGGCGGCCCCGGGTCCAGAGAAAGGGCGCGTCGGCGGGAGTGGAGTAGGGATGGCGCCGCTCATCGATAAACAGCTCCGGGTTGTGCTTCCAGTAGCCCGGATGGTTGGCCTGCAGCCGCTGGCGCCCTCCAGCCAGGTTGGCCACACGGCGCAGCAGGTTGAGCGGCTCACCGCCCACGGCCTGCCGGGCCGTGAGCGCCGGGCCGGCCTCTAGCACCAGCACCCGCATCCCCGCTTCGGCCAGCACCATGGCGGCTACCCCACCGGTGGCGCCCGAGCCCACCACCAGCGCCTCGAACCCGCGCTCCGCCGCCAGCAGCTGCCCCAGCGTCAGCGATTCCGCCCCGGGGGCGACGGGCTGGGGCATCGAGCGCGGGGCCGGTGGATGGCCAAAGCCTGGCATCTGAGCCCGCCACCCCGCCGCCAGTCCTCTGGCCAGGCGTGGCGGCTTACAATCCAACCATGGTCAAATCCGTCGTCTCCTGGGTCTGGATCGTCAGCGGCGCGCTGCTGATCATCAGCGTGTTGTTGCATAGCCCCAAGGGGGATGGCATGGGTGGCCTGGCCGCCAGCGGCGGCTCGATGTTCACGAGCGCCCGCAGCGCCGAAAACACCCTCAACCGCGTCACCTGGACCCTGCTCAGCGTGTTCCTCGGCCTGGCCGTGGTGCTGAGCGCCGGCTGGCTGGGCTGAGGCGCCGTGCGGCTGAGCCGACGCCAGTTGTTGCGCCTCCTGCCGCTGGCGGTCGGTGGGTCCCAGGCTGTGCTGCAGCTGCTCGTCCCCGAACCGGCCCAGGCGGCATCCCGTAACGCCGAGGCCAGCTGGCAGCTCTCCGATGCCGAATGGCGTCGTCGCCTCAGCCCCGCCGCCTACGACGTGCTGCGCCGCGAGGGAACGGAGCGGCCGTTTAGCAGTCCCCTCGCGGCGGAGAAGCGAGCCGGCACCTATGCCTGTGCCGGCTGCGGCCTGGCCCTGTTCAGCTCCGCGGCCAAGTATGAGAGCGGCACAGGTTGGCCCAGCTTTTGGCAACCCCTGGATGGCGCCATCGCCACCAAGCGCGACTTTCGCTTGATCGCGCCGCGAACCGAATACCACTGCCGCCGTTGCGGCGGCCATCAGGGGCATGTCTTCAAGGATGGCCCCCGCCCCACGGGGGAGCGTTGGTGCAACAACGGGGTGGCGCTCGCGTTCAAGCCGGGTGTGGCGCCAGCGGTTCCGCGGAAGCCGCCGGCCCCGGGGCGCTCCCAGGGCTGAAGCGCTTGAGGATCGCGCCAGCCGGAGCGATCGGCTGGCCCAGCGCTCCAGATCCAGGGGCTGATCAACGGCCAGCTCTACGGCCAGATCAACGGACTGCTCTATGGCCTGATCAACGTCCTGATCCACGGCCTGCCCTACAGCCTGATCCAAGGCCAGAGCAACGGACTGCTCTATGGCCAGATCCAAGGCCTGCTCTATGGCCAGATCCACGGACTGATCCATGCATGGCTCCGCACGCCTCAAGGGCTCCGGGACCCCGCGATCGCACTGTTGTCAGGCTTGTGGTCCGCCTGCCGTCGGCGCTGTCGTGAGCCTTGTCGTGTGCGCTGTGGTTCGCGCTGTGATCTGCCTGTGGTCGTGAAGGATCGTGCCGATCCTGGTTGTCGCTCCCGGACCCGGGGGTGATTCGCTTAAGTTCGCGCCATCATGAACCAGCGTTGATCTTCCTTCGATGGGCAGCCCGATCAACCTGGAAACCTTCCTTGCCCGGGCACGGGAGCGGTTCGGCGATCGTTACGACTACAGCGGCATCGTCTACAAGAGCTACAAGACGCCGATTCGCATTAACTGTCGCCAACATCCGGTTCGCCAGATTTCGATTACACCGGAGAAGCATCTGCAAACCACCGGCGGCTGTAAGTATTGCCTGCGCGACTATCGCATCCGCGCCCTGGAGCGGGAACTCAACCGCGAACCCGTGGAACGGCCGGAAACTGCCTCTAAGCTGGCGTTGAACGCTCAAGTTGGGCTGAGCCACGGCTGCTGAAGCCACGGCGACAGTCGTTCAACCCACGGTCACAGCCGCTGAACCCACAGCCACAGCATCTGGAGCCATAGCCACAGCATCTGAAGCCACGGCGACAGTTGCTGAACGAAGCGCCAGCCGCCATAGCCCGATCGATGGCCGCTGAGGCCCCTGAGACGACGGTTGAAGTCCCCCTGTTTCCTTTACCGGAGCCAAGAACCATGTGCGGCACCTGTGCGTGTGGTGAACCGGAGGCCGGGGCTGCGCTGGCCGCCGCGGAGCTGGAGGAGCTTCACGAGCCGCCGGCACCGCTGGCCGCTGTCGCGCTGGCGGCGCCAGACCCGCTGGGGCCTGGGCGCTTGTTGCCGCTGGAGCAGCGTCTGCTGCGGCACAACGATCTGCTGGCGGAGGCGAACCGGAGGCGGTTTGAGGCCGCTGGCGTGCGGGCTTTGAACCTGCTCTCCTCGCCGGGTTCCGGCAAAACCGCGCTGCTGGAGCGCCTCGCCCAACAGCAAGCGCAGTACGGCCCGATGGCGGCCTTGGTGGGAGATCTGGCTACCGATCTCGATGCCAAGCGGCTGCAACAGGCTGGCTTGCCGGCCGTGCAGCTGAACACCGGCCAGGGCTGCCACCTCGATGCGGCAATGGTGGCCCGTGGATTGGACAGCCTGGACGCATCCGGCACGCCGCTCGAGCAGCTGCGTTGGCTATGGATCGAAAATGTGGGCAATTTGGTGTGTCCGGCCGCCTACGACCTGGGCGAACAGCAGCGCGTGGTGCTGCTGGCGGTGGGGGAGGGAGAGGACAAGCCGCTCAAATACCCGGCGATGTTCCGCAGCGCCGACGTGGTGGTGATCACCAAGCTGGATCTGGCGGAGGCGGTGGGCTTCGATCGCGCCGCCGCCCGGGCCAACATCGCTCGGGTGGCGCCCAATGCGGCGGTGCTGGAGATCTCAGCCCGCAGCGGAGCGGGGCTTGAGGCCTTGTGGGAGCTTTGCGGTGGCCCCCAGCCCGTCGGCTGAACCGCGGCGACCGGCGGTGCCTGCCCCGATGCATCTGCGGCTGGACTGCCAAGGCGTGGTGCAAGGGGTGGGCTTTCGACCGGCGGTGGCCCGTCTGGCGGCTTCGTTGGGGTTGAGCGGATCGGCCGTCAATGTGGCCGGAGCGGTGCGACTGGAGCTTTGGGGCGAGCACCAGGCTCTGCTGTCGTTTGTGGAGCGGTTGCCAAGGGAGCTGCCGGATGGGGCCCAGCTGGACCCGTTGCAACCGTTCTGGAGTCTTGGCGAAGGGTCCGCCCCTGTGGGGTCCGCCCCTATGGGGTCCGCTCCGCAGGGGCTCGCCCCGCTGGGGTCCGCTCCGCAGGGGTCCGCCCCGCTGGGGTCCGCCCCGCTGGGGCTGGAGCTGGGCTGCGCCAGCGCCAGGCCGCTCCATGGCAGCCCGGTGGCCACGGCCCTGGTGGCGGATCGGGCCCCCTGCGCCGCCTGCCTGGCCGAGCTCAACGATCCCGCGGATCGCCGTTACCGCTACCCCTTCATCAGCTGCTGCCGCTGCGGGCCGCGGTACTCGATCGCCACCCACGAGCCCTTCAGCCGTGCCGGCACCACGTTGGCGGGGTTTCCCTTGTGTGCCGCTTGTGAGGGCGAGTTTCTCGATCCCGCCAACCGACGCTTTCACGCCGAAACGATCGGCTGCTGGCAATGCGGCCCGCGGCTACGGCTGCTGCGCGCCGACGGCACGCCGCTGGCCCCGGGGTCGCCAGCTAGCGCCCCCACCGACCCCAGCGACCCCACTGACCCCAGCGACACATCCAAGGCCGCCAACGCGTCCGACCCCCTGAACGCGGCGGTGGCGCTGCTGCGGCAGGGAGCCATCCTGGCGCTGCAGGGTGTGGGGGGCTTCCAGCTGCTGGCGCTGGCCCAGCACACGGCGGCGGTGGCCGCCCTGCGGGAGCGCAAGCGCCGTCCCCACAAGCCCTTGGCCCTGCTGGTGGACGATCCCAGCCGGCTGGGAGCGCTACTGAAGCCGAGCCAGGCCGAGCTGCGGGCGTTGCGGGATCCGGCGGCGCCGATCGTGCTGCTGCCCTGCCCGGCCCGTGTGCATGGAGCCCTGCTGCCAGGGGTGGCCCCCGGGGCGCCGGCGCTGGGGGTGATGCTGCCGGCCTCACCGTTGCATTGGCTGCTGGCTCGGGAGCTGGCGGAGCCATTGGTGGCCACCAGTGGCAACCGCGGCGGAGAACCGCTGTGCCTCGATCCCGAGGAGGCCATGCGGCGCCTCGCCGGCCTCGCCGATGCCTTCCTCGTGCATAACCGGCCGATCGCCCGCCGTCTTGATGATTCCGTGCTGCAGGTGATCGACGGC
>JBIIIX010000270.1:0-4241 GCA_044234415.1 Cyanobium sp. | reverse complement strand
ACGGGAACGGATACGGCTGCCTACCTGGATGCCACCGCCGCCGTCACTGTGTCCCTGAGCAGCGGCACGAGTAGCGGTGGCGCTGGCAGCGATACGCTCCTCGCCATTGAAAACGTGAGCGGCAGCAGTTTTGCTGACACGATCATCGGTGGTGTCGATGCCAACGTTCTCAGTGGCGAAGATGGAAATGACATCATTTCCGCGGGGAGCGGCAATGACACAGTCATTGGTGGAGCAGGCAAGGATGTGCTGTCTGGAGAAGCAGGCACTGACAGGTTCGTCTACTCTGCTTTCACTGACTCACTACTAGCAAACTTTGATTTGATTACTGACTACGTGACAGGTGAGGTGATCGATCGCCCTGGCACAGGCGTGACTTTGAATTCATCCTCTGGCACAGCTGCCAGCTTGACCGCAACGGCCCTCGCGAGCATCTTGAACAGCTTCTCCTTTACAGCCAACAGCTCCGCCGCCTTCACCGTGGTTGGATTCTCTGGCACATTTATTGCCTTCAATGATGCAGGCGCTGGCTTCAACGCAAGCACTGACAGCGTCATTCAACTGCCCGGCTATAATATCAATATCTTCAATACCATCGCAATCGCCTAACTTAATGCCTGGGTGCTGGCGCTACTTAACTCCAGCACCCAACCGCAACTAGCTGCGCTTAATTGGTTGCCCTTTACTGGGCAGGTTGGGCCCCTCTCCCTAGGCCCTCGCCGCCCTGACGCTGCCGCTGTTGGGCGGCTTTCTGCTGCAGTTCAACCAGGATCACTGCGGCGATGCCCTCAAGGATCCGCCCCGAACGACGCAAGTTCTGCGCACACACTCCAGCAAGCGACGGCAAGGGCCACCGGGATCCACCAGGGCAGCCTCGGGGAGCGGCAACTTGGCGGGAAGCGCTTCCAGCAGCAGACCAGCCGCGAAGCCCTCTCAGCCGCAACAGCGCCTCGGCGTCAGCCACCTCCGCGGCGGAAGTCTGCACATGGATCAGGGGCATGGGAGCTGGCACACCCCCCATCCTGGTGGACATCAAGCATCCAGTGCCAGCTCAGCCGTCGGTCGGCAGGTGGTGGTAAGCGATGCCGCGATAGTGCAGTTCGGTGTGGCTGTTGACGGGGGCGGCCAGGTGCCGCAGCGGAGAGCAGTAGTGGAGCCCTCGATAAGTGTGCTCAACGGGGTCAGCAGGGAGCTGCACATGGATGCGGGGGTCATAGCTGACACCGCGATAACGGAGCTGGGAAGGCATGGCCTGAGGCAAGACGGCGAATAAGCTGTGCGCAAACGCAAACATAGGCAGCAGCGCTGTTCATGGTGGACATTTTCATGAAACTTAAGAAGCCAGCGCGTCGGGGGGCGAAGGCCAGGCAGCCCTGACTGGATCAGCCAAGTCAACGGCGCAATTCGATTAACATGACGCAGCCTCTTTTGGGTTCGGTAGCAAAAGAAGCTTTTTCTGGAGTAGTGGGCGCAAATCATGAGCTCTAGACGACGTTTCCGAGCGTTCGTTTTTTTACAAACCCAGTCCCATGACCGTTGCCAATCCTCGGCAGAAGCGCCTTCTGCAGCAAAGCCTCCTGGATGGACCTCTTCAGCTCATTCGCGCCATGCCCGGCCTGACCAGAAGCCGCAGCCTCACCTGGCTGGCCTGCGTTCCTACAGCCCTGCTGGGACTCGGCCTGTTTAATCTCGCCGCCCGCGCCGCCGATTTGCCCGAGCTCACGCCGGCATTTCTGGCCAACAACATGTTTCTGCTGATCTGTGCGATTCTGGTGATCTTCATGAACGCCGGCTTCGCGATGGTCGAGGCAGGCTTATGTCGCCAGAAAAATGCGGTCAACATCCTCGCCAAGAATCTGATTGTGTTCGCCCTTGCGGCGACCGCCTATTGGTTCATTGGTTACAAGATAATGTACAACGCCGACTGGGTCATTCCAGGCTGGCTGAAGTTTGGTGGTCTTTTCTTCGATCCAACCGTCACGCCTGAAATGGTCAAGGAGGGCAAACTTGTTCCTTCTGTCGACTTCCTATTCCAGCTCGCCTTTGCAGGCACAGCTGCAACGATTGTTTCCGGGCTTGTGGCGGAGCGCATCAAGTTTTCTGAGTTCATTATCTTTTCACTGGTCCTCGTCGGGGTCCTCTATCCTATTTCCGGATCCTGGCAGTGGAACGTTGGCGAAGGCTGGTTGAACAAGATGGGATTCATCGACTTCGCTGGCTCCACGGTCGTGCATTCATTTGGTGCTTGGAGTGGGCTGGTTGGTGCGGTCTTGCTCGGACCCCGCATCGGTAAATACGTGGACGGTCGCCCCCAAGCCATCCCAGGTCACAATCTCGGGATCGCCACCCTTGGCTGCCTGATTCTCTGGGTCGGTTGGTATGGCTTCAACCCCGGCTCCTGGCTGTCCATGGCTCCCGAAGTTCCCTACATCGCCGTCACAACCACCCTGGGGGGTGCCGGTGGTGGCATCGCTGCCACGCTGTTCAGCCAGCTGACTGGGGGCAAGCCCGATCTCTCGATGACGATTAACGGCATCCTCGCCGGACTGGTAGGCATCACCGCGGGCTGTGATGCCTACGCCATGCCCTCGGCATGGGTGGTAGGCTTCATCGCAGGCGTCCTGGTGGTGTATTCCGTATCGATCATCGACCATCTCGGAATCGATGATCCGGTGGGCGCTTTTTCAGTGCATGGCGTCTGTGGCATGTGGGCAACGCTCGCCGTGGGGCTGTTCAATGTCGATAAAGGCCTGTTCACCGGCCATGGCTTCAACCAGCTGGGCCTTCAGATTGTCGGCATCTTGGCGTTTGCCATTTTCTCGATCGTCAGCTCATTTGTGGTTTGGAAGATTGTCGCAATTCTGTCAGGCGGCATCCGAGTTTCCGAAACGGAGGAAATTGAAGGTCTTGACATCGGCGAACATGGCATGGAAGCTTATCCCGACTTCACTTCGGTGAAATAGGGTTCCCGGAGCAATTGCCACACAGCTGCGCCCCCGCAAGGGGGCTTTTCATTGCAAGCAGATTCACTGCGGATCAGGCAAGTTGCAACCAGAGATGATTTGCCAACACCAGCGCAAGCCATGGGAAAGAGCGAAGCTGATTGGTGCAGCCGCTGCTGCTTGATGATCGGTCGCCCACTGCTGCTCAAGGACGACTGAAGAAGGCCTTGAAGCTTGCTTTGATTCCTGCGGGTTGCTTCTCGCTCTCATGCGGCTGTTGACTCTCAGGTGGCTGCATGGGTTCAGGCAGACACAAGGCCTGAATTTCCCTGTAGCTGACAGGGTAATTTTCTTGGAACCATTGCTGCTTGAGGCAAGGGTAATCGTCCTCACAGATGCTTAGTCCGAGTTTTTTCTTTGCCAACAGCAAACCTGCTAGTGCGGGACCAATCAGTGAGATTAACTCCAGATGATAGAACGGCGTTGTGCTCCCCTTTGCAAAGGTGGCGTAGCCGAGCAAGGATTCCAGGAAGCTTGCAGCGATCGGCAGAACGCGGCCCTGGTCCTCGACTGCGGTGTTGTGGGCAATGACGGTGATGAAGAAGCCGAGGGTTTTCAGGAATGCGGCACCTGATGTGGGATAGGGGCGTTGATAATGTTCAACTTCAATCCGTTCTCTTGTCAGCCCGATCAAGCAGACACTCAGGAGGGAACAGAGAAGCGTGTCTCGATCAGCAGGTGGACAATCGTGAATCGCTGAGTGGGACAACTCAGGATCGGCGAGCATGGCGAAGGCCCCATACCACTGGGCGAGAACCTGCAGGGCTTCGTCAAGTTGACCCTTATTGACCAAGTATTTAGTCAGCCTGAAGCACAAAGCAAGTTTGACACGTTGCTGTTGCGTCGACGTTGAAACCAAGCCGCCTTCAAGAACTTTCTGTAGATAGGCTTTATACTGCTCATTGCTGAGTTGACCCAGATCTGCTCGAGCATAGATGGCTTCATAATCACGATCGAGCGATGCAATAATCACCCAATTACTGGAGCGTCGTTTTTCAATCTGGACATAGGGAAAGCCGGCCTTTGACAGGGCGCTACGCAGACCGGCGTCGCTGTAGATGACCTTGTGCTCACCCGGGAACAAACAAGCATAGACTTCTTCCCGCTGATTGCCAGGCTGAATATATTCAGCCACTGGAGTGGTCATGATCAAGACGCCGCGGTCGCTCAAATGTTCACGACACGTGTTCAGAAAGCCATCGGGATCGATCAGGTGCTCTAAGACTTCACTGGCATAGA
>JBIIIX010000039.1:0-15353 GCA_044234415.1 Cyanobium sp. | reverse complement strand
CAGGCCGGTTTAATGAGTCGTGCTGGGCACAACGCTTTGCGGGGATGGGTCTGGGCAGCCAGCACGGTGCAGCCGCTGCTGGGAAAAAGCGACGTCGAGGGCAAGTTGGCCCGCTGGCTCGCACGGTACTGAATCGGAACGCTGCCATGGCCTCTATCACCAGGCCGGCTACGGATATGGCCGGGAGAAGGTTTCTTGCGGATCGAATCAATTCTTGCTAGAACAAATTAAACTCCGCTAATGGCACACGGCCCTCAGTTCATCCGATACATGCTTCCCATCCTGCATGCTCTGCGGGAGATGGGTGGATCTGCCACCGCGTCCGAAGTGACAGATGCGGTGATTGAGCGCGAAAACCTAGACGAAGAGCTGTTAGCGCTTACCAACAAGAACGGTCAGTCAAAGGTTCGTAATCAAATTGCGTGGGCACGCATGTATCTCGTGCATTCGGGCCATCTTGACGCATCGCTTCGAGGTGTGTGGAGGCTGACTGAAAAAGGTCAACACGAAAATCTGGAAACACTTGGTGTGCCATCCTTATTCAAGGCTGTTCAGAGCACCTTCAAAGATTCCCAAGATGGAGCTTCTACGCAAAGAGAAATGAGACCAGTCGAAGCCACGGAGATTCGTCTGGAGGCAGAAGAAACAGCTCTTCTACCGGTGATTAAAGGTCTGAGCGCCCAGGGATTCGAGCGCTTATGTCAACGCCTTTTAAGGGAGAATGGGTTCCAAAATGTGAGGATCACAGGCCGGTCAGGAGATGGCGGCATTGATGGCGAAGGGATTCTTGAAATCAACCCTCTTTTGAGCTTCAAAGTATTGTTTCAATGCAAGCGTTATCAAGGCTCGGTTGGCGCAAGCGTGATCAGAGACTTCCGGGGCGCTCTGATCGGCAAAGCTGACAAGGGTATTGTGTTGACCACGGGAAGTTTCACAATGGACGCCAAGCGCGAAGCGATACGGGATGGCGCCAATCCGATCGAACTTGTTGATGGCGAGAAGCTCGTCAAGATGTTTGAGAAGCTTGAGCTTGGTGTCAAACCAAAGGTTATCTATGAAGTGGATATGGATTTCTTCAACGACTTCAAGTAGGGTCTTCCTGGCATCCAGTTACAGAGGACGGCAGCATGAGCCGCTTGTCAGTCCGTTCAGCTCTTGCCCACTTCTGATCTTGAGCACTGAACAGTAGCCTCAAACGCCATGAACACTGAACTCTGCGCCATGATGACAGCCGCAGACATCGATCATGACTTTCTGCGCCAAGAGGATTGATCCTGCAACAAAGCACCTCGGAGTCTTCGATCCGCATATTCGGCAATCCCTGCGATACCATCAACATGGAGGTGGTGCATGCACGGCAAGATGCCTATGCTGTACCGCAACACCCCCTCTTCAGCGGCCGACACACCTGGCCGGATCCCACTGGGGGGCAGTGTTGCCATCGCAAGCTGTGGTGCTGAACTTGTTGACAGCGCAGGAGCGGCGCTTCAGCATGTGAGCAGGGGTGAGGACAACAACCGAAGCACACAACGGCATGATGCAGATATGCATCACCCGCAGATCTAGCGCTCCTGCGCCAGCTTGCAGCTTCACGGCCTTGGCCGCATAGCGTGTTGACCACCCTGTTCACATTTCGAGATCACCATGGCACCAAAAGAGGAAAAGGCTCTACTCACCATTGCCGCCATTCGCAAAGGCAGCGATGGTGAAGCGCAGTATCTCTTTAATGAACGGGCAAGGATCTTTACCTTAACGCCCGAGACCCGCACGGCCCTCGCCAGGGTTCCCTCCCCGGCCGCGGAAGCGGTGGGCGCAGAACCGGTCGAGGTCACGCTTGATCTGGCGAAGGGAACCATCCTGCAGATCGCGCCGCCGTCGACTGCCGCCCGCGCCTTGGCCGCGGCGCCGCTGCTGGAAAAGCCAGAACGGGTTGTGCGGCTTGACCTGCGCACGATCGATCCGACGCTGTTTGATTATGTGGATGTCAGCCAGAAATGGCCGGTGTTCACCCTTTGCACCAAGCTGGTACCCGGCTACAGCAAGGCGAAGGACGTGTTCGATTACTGCGCAGCTCTGTCTTGCCACCTGCCGACGCCAGCGGCCGTGCCCCCCTGCATCCCCTTCCAATATGTGGTGGATGGCTGCTATGCAAGAGCCCACCAGATGCGGCGGCTGATCGCCAAAAAGTGGGGATACTGCGTGGAGAAAGTTTTCAGTTTCGCCAATCAAAACAACGACCGCTTATCGGTTCGTGCCGATAAGTGGGGCGGTTGCTGCGTCAGCTGGTGGTATCACGTGGCGCCATTGCTGAGGGTGCGCTTCGATCTCAGCCTACCCGGCCATGCCCCGATCCCTCTCACCGTGCTGATGGTCATCGATCCTGGCATGTTTGATCGGCCCGTGTTCCTGAGCACCTGGCTGGCCGCCCAGGAAAACAAGAGCTGCAGCGCCAGTGCCCATGTGAGCAGCTACTCCATCCAAGCCGGCAGCGCCTATACACCAGCCAACTACGCAGCCACCGCATTTAATACCGACCCCAACTACACCAGCACGGAAGCCACGCTCAACAATTACCGTAACCTCACCACATGCCCGTGACGATGTCGGCTGCGCAAGCCCAGCAGCGTCCGCTGACAGTGCTGCAGATCCGGCCCGCGGAGCATGGCTGTGAGGTGATCTTTGCCGAATCGGCCCGGTTCTACCAGCTGCGGGCCGACCACCCGAACTTCGAGCCGATGCGACGCCTGTTGGAGGCGTCTCTCGGCCGGGTGGTGCTGGTGCGCGTCAGCCAACCCCATGGCGATGTGATTGAAGCCATCAGCTCACAGCCCTGAGCGACCCTGCCCGATCGCGGCCAGCAGCCCGTGGCCGACCGCGCCGAGCCCACAAACCAGCCGCTGCGGATTTGGACCGGGCTAACCCGCAACAGCCGCCGCTCGCCTGCGGCGCGTTCGAAGCAAAGAAGAATCCCTCACCGCCAGGAGGAATTCCAGAGATACTCGGCTTGTGTGTGTCGGAGCGGACTGAGGGCTGCGAGCCCGTGGCGCATCGTTCCGAGGGCCACCCATCGGGGGTTCGCGCCCCAGGCTCCGAGGCCTGGATCTGGCGCAGACCGCCCCGCTGTCAGACGATCGTGCTGGAGATCGTCCTGCCGAGCCAGGGATCGTTTTGAGGTGGAATCTTGTTCTCGGTACCAGACGCCCAGCCAGCGGGGCCATCCAAGGATTCAGGAACCGGCGAGGACCTTGCGGCGTCAGCCGCTGCCCAACGGCAGCATCTCCTGCTCCACGAACTTGGTCCAGACCTCGCCGCGCTGAAACTCCGGCCGCTCCAGCAGGGCGAGGTGGAACTCGATCGTGGTGGGGATGCCGGTGATGGCGCATTCGTAAAGGGCGCGCTTGAGGCGCTTCAAGGCCGCATCACGATCTTGACCCCAGACGATCAGCTTGCCGATCAAGGAGTCGTAGAACGGCGGGATTTCATAGCCGGTATAGACATGACTGTCGATCCTCACGCCGGCGCCGCCCGGCGGTAGCCAACCGGTGATCAGCCCCGGCGCCGGCCGGAAGTTGTGGCGGGGATCTTCGGCATTGATCCGCACCTCGATGGCATGGCCACAGAGCCGCACCTCCTCCTGGCGCACCGAAATTGGCTCGCCACCGGCGATGCGCAGCTGCTCGGCGATCAGGTCGATGCCGGTCACCATCTCCGTGACCGGATGCTCCACCTGGATGCGGGTGTTCATCTCCATGAAGTAGAAGCTGCCATCCCGATCCACCAGGAACTCCACCGTGCCGGCGCCCTCGTAGCCGATGTGGCGGGCCGCCCGCACGGCGGCATCACCCATGGCCTGGCGCAGGGCCGGGTCGAGACCCGGTCCGGGTGCCTCTTCCAGCAGCTTCTGATGGCGCCGCTGAATCGAGCAATCCCGCTCGCCGAGGTGAACCACATTGCCGAAGCGATCGGCTAGCACCTGCACCTCGATGTGGCGCGGCCGATCGATGAACTTTTCCATGTAGAGGCCCGGGTTGCCGAAGGCCGCTTCGGCTTCGCCTTGGGCCGCCCGGAACAGGCTCTCCAGCTGGTCGGCGCTGCTGACCAGGCGCATGCCGCGGCCACCACCGCCGGCGGTGGCCTTGATCATCACCGGATAGCCGATCTCTGCCGCCAAGACGGAGGCCTCCTGGGGGGTGTCCAGCAAGCCTTCACTGCCGGGGATCGTTGGCACCCCCACCTGCTGCATGGTGGCCTTGGCGGTGGATTTGTCGCCCATCGAGCGGATCGACTCCGGCGATGGGCCGACGAAGGTGAGGCCGTGGGCGGCGCAGATTTCGGCGAAGCGATCATTCTCCGCCAGAAATCCGTAGCCCGGATGGATGGCATCCGCCCCCCGCGATGTGGCCGCAGCGAGGATGTTGGGAATGTTCAGATAGCTGCGCGAACTTGGAGCTTCGCCCACGCACACCGATTCATCGGCGAGCTGCACATGCAGGGCGTTGCGATCCACGGTGCTATGCACCGCCACGGTGGCGATGCCGAGCTCACGGCAGGTGCGCAGGATCCTCAGGGCGATCTCGCCACGGTTGGCGATCAGCAACTTGCCGATGGGCATCCAGGTGGCGGCGCGGGAGCGGCACAAGGCCATCGGGGACTGTATCAGCGCTGACCCATGGGCTTGCAGCGCCCACCAATGGGTACAATGGCCGCACGAGACGGGTTCCACCCGCTCTCCCCCACGCGGATGTGGTGGAATTGGTAGACACGCACGTTTGAGGGGCGTGTGGCTTCGGCCTTGCGAGTTCAAGTCTCGCCATCCGCATCACTCTTCACCTCGGCTTGAGCCCCTCACCCTCAGCCAGCCCCCTTCCCTCGCCAGTTCCCGCCGAGCCGGGGCGTGGGGGATCGGAAGCCGGTGAAACGGGAGCCGCCTGCGGGAGCGCTCCCTCGGACGGGATCGCTGCCTCCGACCGGCTGGCTGTTCCTAAGGAGAAGCCCGTTCCTGAGGAGACGGCTGTTCTTCAGGGGATGGCTGTACCTGAGGAGAAGGCCGATCCTGAGGAGATGCCTGCCCCCGACCGTGCCGGGGCGGCGGTGGTGTTCGTGAGCAATGGCCCCGGGGAGCTCAGCACCTGGGTGCAGCCGCTGGCGGAGGAGCTGCACCAGCGGCTGCCGCTGCGGCCTCGGCAGCCCCACGCCGACACCAGCCTGCGGCTTGTGCTGGTGCCCTGCCCCAATGGCACCGGCCGGGAGCAGCGGGTGGCCAGCCGCTGGGACCTGTTTGAGGCGGTGCTGCCGGCGCGGATCTTTTGGTGGCTGTTGCTGCGGCCCAGCCGCTGGGGGCCCTGGCCCCGCCAAGGCGTGGTGGTGTTTCTCGGAGGGGATCAGTTCTGGACCGTGCTGCTCTCGGCCCGCCTGGGCTATCGGCATCTCACCTATGCCGAATGGGTGGCCCGCTGGCCCCGCTGGAATGACCGCCTGGCATTGATGGGTCCCAGCGCTGCCCGCCAGCTGGCGCCCCGCTGGCGCTCCCGCGCCACGGTGGTGGGAGATCTAATGGCGGATCTGTCCGCCTCGGCCCAGCGGCAGGCGCCGCTGCCAGCGGGGGAATGGGTGGCGTTGCTGCCGGGATCCAAGGCGGCCAAGCTTCAGATCGGTGTGCCTTTCCTGCTGGCGGTGGCCGACTTGCTGGCCCGTCGCCGCCCGGGTTGCCGCTTTCTGTTGCCGTTAGCCCCCACCACCAGCGTCGCCGACCTGCTGGCCTGGGGGGATCCGCGCAGGCCGATCGCCCGCCATTACGCCAGCGCCCCGCCGCGCCAACAGGGCGATCAGCTGATCACCGCCGCCGGCACCACGATCCAGCTGTTGGAGGATCACCCGGCCCACGGTGCCCTCAGCCAGTGCCGCTTGGCCCTGACCACCGTGGGGGCCAACACCGCCGAGCTGGGGGCGTTGGGGGTGCCGATGATCGTGCTGCTGCCCACTCAGCACCTGGAGCTGATGCAGATGTGGGATGGGGTGCTGGGCCTGCTGGCACGGTTGCCGGGGCTGCGCCAGCTGCTCGGGGTGGCGCTCACCCGCTGGAGGCTACGTAAACGCGGCCTGCTGGCCTGGCCGAACATCGCCGCCGGCCGGGCGGTGGTGCCCGAGCGGGTGGGGGAGATCACCCCCGAGCAGATCGCCGCCGAAGCGGCCGACTGGCTCGATCACCCCCAACGCCTGGCCGGTATGCAAGACGACCTGCGCAGCCTGCGAGGCCAGCCGGGGGCGGTCGCCCGCTTGGCGGGCCTGATCACCGAGCTGCTGCTCGGGGCGCCTCCAGCTCTGGGGGCAGACGCAACCAGCCCCCTGCCCGCCCTGGCGATGCCGCTGCGACAGCCCGCCGCGCTGGCTGGGGACGGGGCCCAAGCGGACAGGTCTCAGCAGGAGAGGCGAGGGGATGGGGCCGGCAAGCGTTGGCCTGGGAGGGAGCCCGGGGGGCGGTGACGCTGAAGCGCGTGGCCTGGGGGGAACAGGATGCCGAAGCCGAGCACTCAGGAACGGAGAACTCCCGAGGCGTTCTGGGCCGAAACGGCAGCCCCAACGCTGGCCCTAAGGGCCCACCGGAGGCGCGACACAGCGGCCCGCCGCCGCCGCCAGGCGCTCGTTAACATCCAAACATCAGTGCTTGCAAGGCTTGTGACCGAGATGCCCCCCGCCGCTGGTTCCGCCCCGGCCGCCATTGACGCGGAAGCCTCGCTCAGCGGCAGCGGTGGGGCCTGCGGGGTGCCCAGTGGCCTAACCCGAGACACGAGCGAGGAGCAATGGCGCGCCAAGCTCACCCCTGAGCAGTTCCGTGTCACCCGCCAGGGAGGCACGGAGCGGGCATTTAGCGGCGCCTATTGGAACCACAAGGGCAAGGGCAGCTACCGCTGCATCTGCTGCGATGCCGAGCTGTTCAGCTCCGACACCAAGTTCGATTCGGGCACCGGCTGGCCCAGCTTCTGGGACGGCGTCGACCCCCAAGCGATCCGCACCATCACCGACCGCAGCCACGGCATGGTGCGCACCGAAATCCGCTGCTCCGCCTGCGATGCCCACCTAGGACACGTGTTCCCCGACGGACCCCGGCCCACCGGCCAGCGGTACTGCGTGAACTCCGCCTCGCTGAGCTTCCAGGAGCGCTGAAGGCGGGTTTGCTGGGTGCCGCTGCCAACACTCGGATGATCGAGCCGATGCCGGGCTGAGGCATGGGTAGGGCGATGGGCATCGGCATGGCCCTGCCGGGGAATTCTGGAAGGACGTGCCGGAAACGGCTCATGCCAACCTCGCCAGGCCCTGTCGGGTTGGTTCAGCGCTACCGCAAAGAACGTCAGGCGGCGCCACGATGCAAGCCGCTAGGAGGCGAAATATGAGCAGTGGCTGTAAAGATTGCCGCAAACCTACCAGCTGCGCCAGCCTCGCGCGATGGGCAACAAGGAGGTGAATACCTGCCTCACCCTTCTGGTGGTGGAGGCCAGCTGAGCGCGTCAACCCGTCCTGGTCTCCTTGGCTGCTGCTGAGGGGCAGCGTTAGAACGATGAAGCCAGGCATAGTTGCGGTGCGTGGTGCGCAAATGTTCGGCTGAGCCCTCAAGTGGACGGCGCAGCCTGCCGATGTTGAAGGTTGCAATGTTGGCCAGGCTTGTCGCGTTCACGCCCAGCCTCTCGCTCTGGCTCAGCGGAGCCCAGCCGCTCCCCGTGGGGCCTACACCTGGGTTGGCTGGCGGTGCTGTGCCGTGATCAGCTCTGCGATCCGGCCTCCCTGGAGCGGCAGCTGGTTGAGCTCGAAGATGCGCTGGCTAAAGCGTTGCCCCAGGGATCGCCGCCGCGCCGGATCCTGGCGCAGCTGCTCGAGCGCATCTGAAAAGGCGTCCAGATCGAGGTAGTCGACGGCGATCCCATAGCCCTGCTCCGCCAGGGTGCCGATGTCGCCGCTATCGCGGAAGCAGACGGTGGGGATGCCATTGGCTCCGGCCTCCAGGGCGATAACCGCATAGGGATCCTCCCGGGAAAGGAGCATCAGAGCATCGAGCTCCCGCAGGGCGGCCGCGCCGCAAGAGACCGCGGGCAGCAGCAGGGCCTGCTCCCTGACCCCCAGCAGCCGCAGGTCCCGGTCGGTCTTGGCATAGGCGAGGGATCCCGGCGCGCAACCCACCCAAACCGCCCGAAAGCTGTCCTGGCCGTGGCGGCGGGCATGGCGCTGCACCAGCTGGGGAAAGAGATCGATGCCCTTGCGATCAATCGGTGAACCGGCGATGCCGAACAGGAAACGGCCCGCTTGCCGTTGCTCCCGCAGGTTGCTGATCACCGCCTGGGATGGGGCGTCGTGGCAGCGGAGCGCCGTGAGCTCGGCTGGCGAGCTGTACGGCAGGAACACCGGCACAACCAAGCAGCGCCCGGGATCGACGCCATGGTTCTGCACCAGTTGCTGCTCCACGCTCTCGGCGCAGCAGATCACGGTGTCGGAAAGGGCCAGTTGGCGGCGCACATCCTCGGGGCAGCTGGAGATCTGCAAGCTGATCTCCAGTTCGTGGACGTGGCTGATGACGAGGGGCCTCGGCTCCTGGAGGCGCAGCTTGGTGATGCTGGAGCCCAGCACCAGGGTGTTGAGGTAAAGGCAGTCCGGCCGGATCCGCTCCATCAGGTTGGCCAGCCAGAGGTCCTGATCTGGAGAGAGGGAGGGATCGAAGCGACGCCTTAGCCGTCTGGTCCAGGGTTCGGCGATCGGCCGGATGAAGGTGTGGGTGGGGCAGATCGCCTCGAACTCCTCGCGCAGCGGGCCATCCCGCATCAGCGCGACCTGGGGGCGGATGTCGGTGTTGGCAATCAGCCAGCGGATCAGCCAGAGCAGCACCAGTGGCGCACCGGTGCGCTGGCCCTCATGGCAGACAAAAAGGGTGGAGATGGGCATAGGGGTGAAGCCAGATTTCGAGCGGTTTCGCAACAAAAGCCTGAATGGTGTAGCTGCTGGACTCTGTCTTTGCTCCTCAAGCTCAAGCGCAACGCAAGCCGGACATCAGCAGATGGTCAAGCCGGCAAGCCCATGACCCGAACGAATGCATTGCTCCCAGGCGGAGATCTCTGAGGCCCCGTGGCGAGATCGTCGCCAGAAACCATCCGCTGGAGGTGGTTGTGCGGTGCCTCCCGCTGGCATAGCCGCCTACCAGGGATCATCGAGGACCTCAGGTTCCACATCCAGCGGCTGCTCTCCGGGTCGGAGGGCGGTTGGTCCCGGGGCCCGCGGCGGCGACCGATCGGGGCGCCATGCCTCCTCTTGACCCCGTTCCGGTGGCCGGCGGCCAGAGTCGGGGGCGGGGCTGGCAGGACGCTCCAGCCCCCGGGAGCGGCGCGGATCGGCATCCGCCCCGGTCTCGAACGGCTCCCGCCAGCTGTTGGCCTGCTCCTGCCGCAGCTCCCGAGGCTGGCGCCGGCCGTCGTCACCGCCCCTCTCGCCCTCTCTCTCTCCGCCCCAGGCACGACCACGCGCGTCTCCCTGGCCACCGCCTCTCTCGTCGTCTCCCCAGGCACGGCGACGATCGTCATCCCGGTCATCGCCGGGGTCACCGCCCCAGCGGCCCTCCTGGGGATCCCCCCAATCCTCGCCGCGTTGGCGCAGGGGCTGCCGCTCCGATTCCCGCTCCGACCAGCCCGGTTCGCTCCAGGGGCGAGAGCGCTCCTGCGGTTCGGCCAGCGGGCGCTGCCGATCGCCCCGCCCGCCTTGCTCCGGCTGATCCTCCTCCAGGTAACGGCGCTGGCGCAGCGGCTCCCGTTCGGCCCGCTCCTCCAGCTCCACATATTCCATTTCCGCCCGCGGTGTGAAGGCGCGGTTGGTGGCGGGTTGCAGCCGACGCTGCTCCTGCTGGGTGGCGGTGCCCGCCGGCAGTTGGTTTTCGGCTGGCACCAGGGTGGAGCGGAAGCGATCCCGTTCCTCTTGCTCCCAGCTGTTGCCGCCAATGCCCAGCTTCTCCAGCAGGCCCGTGCCGAGCTGGCGCAACTTGTCTTCGGCGCCCTCGTAGACCACGATCCGATCGGTGCCGCTGCTGACGATCTCCGCCACCGGCAGCTCCCAGGTGCTCAACACCCCCTCCCCCAGCAACGGCACGCCCAGGGCTCCGATCACCAGGGTGGTGAGTTCGCCGGTTTCGATGTCGAAGCTGAAGCCCAGCACCCGGCCCAGCTGCACCCCCGACTCGCTGACCACCTGGCAATTGATCACCTTGCTGTAGCGGTCGGGATCGAACCCCTCCGCCAGCGAATCGGCGGAATCCACCAGGATCACATCTCCCACCTGGCGGATGCGATCCAGGGGCATCCAGCGTGGTAAGCCCGGCAGGAAGCGGGTGAGCGGGTTATCGCGCAAGCCCAGGGCCACCACTTCGCGGCGATCGATGTCCACCACCACCTCTCCCACCACGCCCAGCCGCCGGCCTCCGTCGCGGGTGATCACCTGGGTGCCCATCAACTCAGATCGCAGCCAGAGGCGATCGCTGGGCGTCGAGCTCTGGGAGTTGGGATCAGCGGCGGAACTGGAGGTCAACGGCGGAGGGCGGGGTCGAAGGGACTGGCTAGAAATGCCCATGCCCGATCGGGCATTCTGAACCAGATGGGCCGGTCAGGCGGCTGGCGGCAAACCGACCACCTGGGTGTGGGCGCCGCGGGCCTGGGTGACGCCGATGGTGCGCTGGGCCGCGGCGATCATCGGCCGCCGGTGGCTGACCACCAGGAACTGGGCCAATGACGCCTGGGAGGCGATCAACCCGGCCAGCCGCTCCACATTGACGCCGTCCAGGAAGCTGTCCACCTCGTCGAGGGCATAGAAGGGCGAGGGCCGGAAGCGCTGCAGGGCGAACAGGAAGCTGAGCGCCGTCAACGACTTCTCCCCGCCTGACATCGCCGCCAGGCGCCGCACCGCCTTGCCGCGCGGATGGGCCACCAGCGTCAGCCCCCCCTCCAGCGGCTGCTCCGGATTCTCCAGCTGCAGCATCCCCTCGCCATCGCTGAGGCCGGCGAAGATCTCGCGGAAGTGGCCATCCACCGCCGTAAAGGCCTCCATGAAGGCCTCCTGGCGCAGCGTGGCCACGGTTTCGATGCGCAGCAGCAGCTCCTCCCGCTCCCGCCCCAGCACCTCCAGCCGCTCCTCCAGCTCCGCCAACCGCGCCTCCAGCTGCTCCAGCTCCTCTAGGGCCAGCATGTTCACCGGCTCCAGGGCTTCCATGCGTTGCTGCACCTGGCGCAATGTCGTGCGCAGGGCCTCCAGGCCCGCCTCCCGCAGCTCCGGCGGCAGCTCCGGCCGCGGATCGGGCAGCTCCCGCTCCTGCTGCTCCAGCCGCAAGGCCTCGGCGCGGCGCTCCTCGTCGAGGGCCTGTTGCTCCTCCCCCAGGCGCTGCAGCTGCCAGGCCCGTTGTTGCAACGCCTGACGCTGGGCCGCTAGGGCCGCTTCGGCCTCATCGCGGGCGCGGCGCCGCTCACCGAAACGGGTGCTCAGCTCCCGTTGGCTGGCCTCCAGCCCCTGGCGCCGCTCCTGCTCCGCCTGCTGCTGCGCCTTCCAGGCCTGGCGGTCGCGCACCAGCGCCTCCACCTCCCCGCCCAGCCGCTGCTCCTCCTCCGCCAAGGCCTGGAGCTGGCTGGCGACGCGCTCGGTGGCGAGGGCCTGGTCGCGGCGCTGGGCCTGCAGCGCATCGCGCTGGCGACGGGCCTCCAGCAGCTGGCGGTCGGCGGCCTCGAGATCGGCCTGCAAGCTCTGCCAACGGGCGCTGTCGCCGCCGCCGTCGCTGGCGGCGCTCTCCTGCGCCTGCAGCACCGCCAGGGCGGACTCCAGCGGGCCGATCTCCGCCTGCAGCCGCTCAGAGCGGCCTTGGCCCTCCGCCAGGGCCCGCTCGATCGCGGCGCGGCGCTCCAGCAGCTGCTGGCGGCGCTGGCGCCGCGGCGCCAACTCCCGATCCAGCGAGCGCCGTTCCGCATCAAGGGCCGCCAGCTGGCGCTGCTGACCATCCAGTTCCGGCCGGCTCTGCTCCAAGCGGGTCGTCAGGTCGGCCTCGGCGCGGCGGCAGGCCAGCAGCGCCTCGCCCAGCTCCAGCAGACGGCGCCGCAGGGGTTCGGCCTCATCTTGCTCCTGGCTGCTGCCGAAGCTCAGCTGGCCGGCCCGGGGCTGCAGGCTGCCGCCGGTCATGGCGCCGCTCTTCTCCAGCAGTTCGCCCTCCAGGGTCACGGCGCGGCAGCGGCCCAGTTCGCGCCGGGCCGTGGCCAGGTCGCGGAACACCAACGTGTCGCCGAACACGTAGCGGAACACCTCCGCATACACCGGCTCATGGCGCACCAGATCAACGGCCCGGCCCACCAGGCCGGTGGCCTCGCCGCTGGCGCGCTGCAACGCGGCGGAGCCGGAGCTGGAGCCGGAGCCTGGGCTGGAGCCTCCGCCGCGGATGCGATTGAGGGGCAAGAAGGTGAGGCGTCCGGCCCGGCGGCTCTTGAGCAGCTCGATCGCCCGGGCGGCGATGCCATCGTGATCCACCACCACCTGGCCGAGGCGGGCGCCAGCCGCCACCTCCAAGGCCAGCCGGTGGAGCTCCTGCACCTCCCCCAGCTGGGCCACCGGGCCGTGGATGCCCTCCAGGCCCGCCTCCAGCAGCAACCTCAGGGCGCCGGTGCCGCGGCTTTCCTGCAGGGTTTCGCGGCGGCTGTCCAGCCGGGCGATCTCCCGCTCCAGGTTGGTCTGCTCCTGCTCCAGGCGGCGGCGGGTGCGCTGCTGCAACACCAGCTCCTCGGCCCGCTCCTGCAGCTGGCGCTGTCCCGCCTCCACCGCGCCTGCCAGCTGCAGCCGCTCCGCCTCCAGATCGGCGCAACGCCGCTCCAAGGTGGCGCCGGCCTGGTCCTCCTCGCTGGTTTCCGTCTCCAGCTCCGCCAGCCGCTGTTGCTCCTGGCGTTGCCGTTCCGCCAGCTGCTGTTGTTCCGCCAGCCGCGGCCCCAGCTCCGCCTGCAGCCGCTGGCGCTCGGCGCTGCGCTGCTGCTGCTGCTCCAACCAGGTGCCGGAGCGGCCCGCCACCTCCCCCAGCCGGCGGCGCGACAGCTCCACCGCCGCCTCCGCCTGGCCGCAGTCCCGCTCCGCCGCCTCCAGGGCGTCGTCGTCGCCGCTTTGCAAGGCCTGGCGCTGTTGCTGCAGCTCCTGGCGGCGGCCGGCCAATCCCTCGCGGCGGCGTTGCAGCTCCTCGGCCTGCCGCTGGTGCTTCTCCCCCTGCCGCGCCAGCTCCCGACCGCTGGCCTCCAAGCCCGCCAGTTCCGCCTGCACCGCCAGCAGCTGGTCTTCTCCCAGCTCACGCACCTCCGCTTGCAGGCGCTCAAGGGCGGCGGCCGCCTGGGCGCTATCGCTTTCGGCGGCGGCGATCGCCTGGCGCTCCCGCTCTTGCCGCCCCTGCAGCTCAGACGAGCGCTGGGCCAGCTGGCTGAGCTTCTCCGCCAGTTCCTCCACCGCCAGCACCTGCTCCTGCTGCCGGCCGAGCTGTAAGCGCTGGCGCAACTCCTGATAGCTGCGCGCCCGGGCGCAATCCTTCTCCAACTTCTGGCGACCCACCAGCAGCTCCTGCTCCACGATGCGGCAGCGCTGCTGGCGGTCCTGCACCTCATCGAGCTTGCCCCGGGTCTGGTCGATGCGGGAGTCGAACAGGGCCACGCCGGCCAGTTCATCGATGATGCCGCGCCGCTCCTTGGCGCTCATCGACACGATGCGGGTGACATCGCCCTGCATCACCACATTGCTGCCCTCCGGGTCCACCCGCAGGCGGCGCAGCTGGGTTTGCAGCTGCTGCAGGTTGCAGGTCACGCCATCGGCGCTGTAGGTGCTGCTGTAGGTGCCGCCCGGCGCCACCCGCAGGCGCCGCGTCACGCTCCACTGGCGTTGTCCCGGCTGGATCCAGGGACCTTCCGCCACCGCCTCCAGACCGGCCTCGGCGGCATCGGGGCTCCAATCGCCCAGGTCGAAATGCACGGTGACCGATGCCTCCGCCGCCTTGCCTTGGCGCAGCACGGCGCTGTTGATCAGATCGGGCAAGCGTTCGGCGCGCATGCCGCGGCTGCTGGCCAGGCCGAGGCAGAACAGCACCGCGTCGAGAATGTTGCTCTTGCCCGAGCCGTTCGGGCCCGTCACCACAGTGAAACCTTGTTCGAGCGGGATCTCGATCGAGCCGCCGAACGACTTGAAATGGGTGAGCTCGACCTGATTGATGTGAACCAACAGGCCCGCGTGCCGGGCCGGCTGAATGTAGCGAAGCTGCTGACGTTGCCAAGAGGCCTCCCTAGCTTGAGCTTGAGATCCCTCTGCCAACGCCATGGACCCGGAGACCGCCACCGGCCCGTCGAGCGCCGAGCCCGCCCAGCCCCTCGTCGAAGCCACCCGGCAAGGGGAGCCCAGCACGCCCACCACCCCGCTGCAGGTGCTGTTCCGCGAGCGCTTTGAGAGCCTGCTGCCCACGATCCAGCGCGAATGGCCTGAGGTGGCGCGCCACACGCTGGAATCCACCCGCGGCAGCTTGGATCACGTGGTGGAGGTGATCAGCCGCCAAACCGGCACGGCCACCAGCGGCGTGAAGGAGCAACTGCTGGAGCTATTGCACAGCACCGGCCAGCGGGCCGGCCATGTGGCTGAATCGCTCAAGCCCCTGGAGGACCAGCTGGAGCGCCTGCTGGATGAGCTGAACAGCACCCTGCGGCCCAAGATCGAGAAGCCGGTGCGGGAGAAGCCGCTGTTGGCTCTCGCCGCCGCCGCCGGCGTGGGGCTGATCCTTGGCCTGCTGCTCGCCCCCGGGCGCCGCTCGCAATGAAGTTCTCGGCGATGGCGCGCGTCACCGCCCTGATGGGGTCGGTGATGGACCTGCATGTGCGCCTGGCGCTCCAGGAGGTGAGCAAGGAAAAGCGGCGGGTCATCGGCGGCGGCGTCTTCCTGGCCATCGGGGCCGGACTGGCGAGCATGGCCTGCATGGCCTTGCAGCTGGCGTTGATCCTCTGGATTCGGGAGCGCTATGGCCTCAGCTGGTTGCACACCGCCTTGGTGGTCACGGCGCTCAACGCAGTGCTGGCCACGATTTGCCTGCGGGTAGGGGGCAAACTGCTCAAGGGCCCCTTCCTGCCCGAAACCACCGCCGGGCTAAGGCGCACCACCCAGGCGATCACGGGGCGCTTGTCCTGAGGGGCGGGAGCGGGCAGCTGCCTGGCTGCTGACCTGCGGGATCCGGCCGTGGCGGTACTGCCGGCCACGGCCGCAGACCGCCCTTTCCTCCAGCGCCGCCTGCCCCGTCAACGCGAGAGGAGAACACCACAAGAGAGGGCCAGCGCCCGCAAGACGCC
>JBIIIX010000269.1:0-4254 GCA_044234415.1 Cyanobium sp. | reverse complement strand
CCGGCCTATCCAGAGGAGCGATTGGCCTTCATGCTGGAAGACAGCGCGCCTGTGGCGCTGCTGACGCACGGGGCGACGCGGGAACGCTTTGCGGCGTTAGCGGGGGATGTGCCGCTGGTGGATCTAGAGACTGATGCGGCGGCCTGGGCGGAGCTAAGCGCCACCAACCCAGAACCTGCCGCTATTGGATTGATGCCGAATCACTTGGCCTATGTGATCTATACCTCGGGCTCCACAGGCCGGCCCAAGGGAGTGATGGTCGAGCATGGCGGCGTGAGCGCCCACTGCCTTGAATACCGCGATCGTCATGGGTTGGGGGCGAAGGATCGGGTGTCGCTGATGGCGGAAATCTCTTTTGACGCCTCGGTGGAGCAACTCTTTCCAGCCATGATTGCCGGGGGTCGGGTGATTCTGACGAAATTCGACCTGGAGCCGAGCCGCTTCTCTCGTCAGCTCAAGGCTCATGCCGTGACATTGGTCGACATCTCTGGCGTCTACTGGCGGTCGCTGGTGCAGAACTGGCTGGGACAGCCGGATGTGACGCCGAGTAGCACGCTCCGGATCTTGATTGTCGGCGGTGATGTCATGCCGGTGGATGTACTGCCGGCATGGCGGCAACTCCCCCTGAGCCAGACCACTCGGCTGTTCAATGTTTACGGACCCACGGAAACCACAGTGGCGGCAGCTGTGTTCGCGCTGCCCACTGAGTTCAAAGGCCCCACCATCCCCATCGGCCGTCCGATCGCCAACAAGCGCATCTACCTTCTTGACGCTGATGGCCAACCGGTGCCCATCGGCGTAGCCGGTGAGATGCACATCGGCGGTGCTGGTGTGGCCCGGGGGTATCTGAATCGCCCGCAGCTGACGGCGGAACGGTTCCTGCCGGATCCCTACTCTCCTGAGCCAAACGCACGGATGTATCGCACTGGCGATCTGGCGCGCTGGTTGCCGGATGGGAATCTGGAGTTCCTGGGCCGATCTGACTTTCAGGTCAAGATTCGCGGCTTTCGCATCGAACTGGGCGAGATCGAGGCGGCGCTGCGGGCCTGCCACGCCATTTGTGATGCGGTCGTACTGGCCAGAGAGGATGTCCCCGGAGAGAAGCGCCTTGTCGCTTATGTGACTGTTGCGGGCAGCGCGGACACTGTTGCGGGCGACGTGGACACCACCACGCTGCCTGCCGTGTTCAAGGCCCAACTGCAAAGCAGCTTGCCGGATTACATGCTGCCGGCCGCGTTTGTGATGCTGGACGCCATGCCCCTTACGCCAAACGGGAAGCTGGACCGCAAGGCCCTGCCAGCCCCTGAGGCGGACGCCTATGCCGTGCGGGCCTACGCCCCGCCAGAGGGGCCTTTGGAGGAGGCGCTGGCGGAGTTGTGGAGCGAGCTGTTGGGGATCGAGCGGGTGGGTCGCCACGACGACTTCTTTGCCCTCGGCGGCCATTCGCTATTGGCGGTGCAGGTGATCTCTCGCCTGCGCACCACCCTTGGCCTGGAGGTATCGCTGGCGGAGCTATTCGCACGGCCGCTGCTGGCGGAGTTTGCCGCCGGCCTGGCTGATGCTGATACGGCCAAGGGTAGGCTGATCCCGCTGGCGGATCGGGGACAGCCGCTGCCCTTGTCGTTTGCGCAGCGGCGGCTGTGGTTCCTCGACAAGATGGACAGCGGCTCCGCGTACAACATGCCGCTGGCCCTTCGCTTGCGCGGTCGCTTGGATGCCAGGGCGCTGGAGGGGAGTTTGAACGCCTTGTTGCATCGCCACGAGAGCCTGCGCACCACCTTTGCAGAAGTGGCAGGCGAGGCTTGGCAAATCATTCATCCCCATGGAGATCTTGACCTCCCCAGCAGCGATTTGCGCAGCCTTGCGGACAACGCACAAGAAAAGGAATGGCGGCGGCTAGCGATCGCCGAGTCAAGCCGAGCGTTTGACTTGGCGAACGACCGGATGCTGCGGGCTTCCTTGATCCGATTGGCGGATGAGGGAGATGACGCCATCCATGTGCTGCTGCTGACCTTTCACCACATCGCCTCAGACGGCTGGTCAATGGGAGTGTTCACGCGGGAGTGGTCGGCTTTGTATGCCGCGTTTGCCGAGGGTCGGCCTTCCCCCTTGCCAGCGTTGCCAATTCAATATGCCGACTTTGCAGTCTGGCAGCGCGAGTGGCTGCAAGGCAACGTGCTGTCGGAGCAATTGTCCTGGTGGAAGCGGCGACTGGAGGGCATACCGGTGCAGCTGGCGCTGCCCACCGACCGACTGCGTCCGGCGACACCGACCTACCAAGCCGCTGACCTGGTCTTCCACTTATCGGCCGAAACGGTCGCAGGGCTCAACGCCGTGGGCCAGTCGTGTGGCGCGACGCTGTTCATGACGCTGCTGGCCGCTTTTCAAGTGTTGTTGGGGCGCTACAGCGGCCAGGAAGACGTGCTGGTTGGCTCACCGATTGCCAACCGCACTCGCCTAGAACTGGAGCCCCTCATCGGCTTTTTTGTTAATACCATTGTGCTGCGGGCCGACCTATCGGGCAACCCGAGCTTTTTAGAGCTGTTGGCGAAGGTGCGCGAAACCACGCTGGAAACCTATGCCAACCATGATTTGCCGTTTGAGCGATTGGTGGAAGAACTGCAACCTGAACGCCAACTGAATGTTAACCCGCTGGTTCAGGTTGCCTTCGCCCTGCAAAATACGCCCCAAGAAACCATTGCTTTGCCAGGGTTGAGCGTCAACATGCTGCCCCCGGAAGCTCCGTTTGTCCGCATGGACATGGAGGTGCATTTGTTCGAAAGACCCAGTGGGCTGGAAGGCCACTGGGTCTACGCCACCGACCTGTTCGATGCCGCCACCATCGAGCGCATGGCCGGTCATTTCCAGACGTTGCTCGGCGATATCACAGCCCATCCCACCAAGCCCATCCGAGAGCTGTCCCTGTTGCCGGAGGCCGAGCGCCGGCAGGTGCTGGAGGCGTGGAATGCCACGGAAGTGGAGTATCCGGAAGACCGGTGTGTGCACCAATTGTTTGAGGCCCAAGCCGAACGGACGCCTGAGGCCATTGCCCTGGTGTTTGAGGAGCAGATCCTCACCTATGCCCAACTCAACGCAAGGGCAAATCAACTGGCCCATCATCTGATCGGCTTGGGCATCAGGCCGGATGACCGGGTGGCGATCGGCGTGGAGCGGAGCTTGGAGATGGTGGTGGGAATGCTGGCCATCCTTAACGCCGGTGGCGCCTACGTGCCCCTGGATCCGGCCTATCCAGAGGAGCGATTGGCCTTCATGCTGGAAGACAGCGGGCCGCTGGCGCTGCTGGTCCACGGGGCGACGCGAGAACGCTTTGCGGCGTTAGCGGGGGATGTGCCGCTGGTAGATCTTGATGCTGATGCGGCGGCATGGGCGGAGCTGAGCGCCACCAATCCGGAACCGGCCGCTATTGGCTTGAGGCCGAATCACTTGGCCTATGTGATCTATACCTCGGGCTCCACAGGCCGGCCCAAGGGGGTGATGGTCGAGCATCGCGGCGTGTGCAACTTGGTGGCGGCGCAAATTCGGGAATTTGGCCTGGGGCCAGACAGCCTCGTGCTGCAGTTTGCCTCTTTTAGTTTTGATGCCTGCGTCTGGGAGGTGTTTGCCTCGCTCTCCTCAGGAGCCGTTCTGCATCTGCCACCTGCCGAAACCAAGCTGGTAGGAGAGGCCTTGGTCAGCACGATTGCGCGTCATGGCCTGAGCCATGCCACCTTGCCGCCCAGTGTTTTAGCGACGCTACCGGATGGCGAGCGATTAAACACTCTTGGCACATTGACTGTGGCGGGTGAACGCCTGCCGAAAGCGCTGGCTCGCCGCTGGGCCGCCGATCGGTCTTTGATCAATGCCTATGGGCCAACTGAGGCCACTGTGTGCGCGACGGTGCATCTGTGCGCGGCGGATGCGTCTGGCGATCCACCTATCGGCCGTCCAATCGCCAACACCCGCATTTATGTGCTGGATGGAGATGGCCAACCCGTGCCAATTGGCGTGGCTGGAGAGCTGCACATCGCTGGTGCCGGAGTGGCGCGTGGCTATCTGAACCGACCGGAACTGACGGCGGAACGCTTCCTGCCAGACCCCTTCTCAGCTGAATCTGACGCACGGATGTATCGCACAGGAGACCTGGCGCGCTGGTTGCCGGACGGCAACCTGGAGTACATCGGCAGGGCTGACTTTCAGGTCAAGATTCGCGGCTTTCGCATCGAACTGGGCGAGATCGAGGCGGCACTGGCCGCC
>JBIIIX010000267.1:0-4260 GCA_044234415.1 Cyanobium sp. | reverse complement strand
GAGCCGGCCGCCTGGCAGCCGGCCTCCTGGGAGCCGGCCGCCTGGGAGCCGGCCGCCAGGGAGCTGGAGTTCCGCTCCGGATGACGGGGCGCCCCATCCAGGCCGCTGGCCACCGCCAGCACCCGCAGACCCTGGGCGGCCAGGCCATCGGCCGCCCGCAGCAGGGCAGCAGCGCGTTCCGGCGGGAGATGGCACAACTGGGCGATCGCCTCCGGTGCCCCCTTGGCGGCGATCCGCCAGCGGCCATCGGCAGCGCACCACAGCTGCGAGAACACCAGCAGATCCGAGGAGAGCGGGTACTCCCGCAGCAGCGGCCAGTCGGGATGGAGATGCTCGCTCTGCCGCAGTTCCGCCTGCGCCAGCCGCTCGATTGCCTGCTCCATCGCGTCGACCGGATCGTGGCGGCTGGCCAGCACCGCCAGCTCAAGCAAGCGATGCCACGGTTCATCTAGGGGCTCGCCCGCCCGCCAGAGTTCTTCAGCCGGCCAGGTGAGCAGCTGCTGCACGGCCATGCGGTTTTCGGTCAGGGTGCCGGTCTTGTCGACGGCGAGCACCGTGGCGCTGCCCAGGCTTTCCACGGCGGCTGGCCAGCGGGCCAGCACCCCAATCCGTCCCAGTCGCAGGGCACCGAGGGCCAGAAACAGCGCCACCACCACCGGAATTTCGTTGGGCAGCACGGCCAGAGCCAAAGCCAGGGCCGCCAGCAACGCCGTGCTCCAGTCGCCGCTGAGGCCGCCCTGCACCACCGCCAGGGCAGCGCAGAGGGCCAGGGCCAGCACGGTCAGCCGTGCCGTGAGCCTGCGGGTGTGGCGCTGTAGACGGGTCGGTGGCGGCGTGACGGTGGCGAGGCTGCGGCCGAGGCGGCCCAGCTCGGTGGCCTCTCCCACCGCGATCACCTCGGCCAGGCCCCGCCCACTGGCCACCAGCGACCCGGCCCGGATCAGCGCTCCGGCGTCCTCCACGGCATTCGGCAGAGATTCGCCCGTGAGCAAGGAGGCATCAAGCCACAGGCCGACGCCCTCCCGCAGCCGCGCATCGGCGGCGACCCGGTCGCCTTCCTCCAGTCGCAGCAGATCGCCGACCCGCACCATCTCGGGGGCCAGTTCCAGCTCGATCCCGTCGCGCCGCACCCGGGCCCGGGGTGAGGAGAGGCGGGCGAGTTCGGCCAGGGCACGATGGCTGCGCCGCTGCTGCCAGCCATCGAGCAGGCAGATCGCCACCACGAACCCCAGCAAGATCCAGGCCTCCTGCGGTTCGCCGATCAAGCCATAGATCAGCGCACAGGCCAGCAGCAGCAGGTTGGTGGGCTCTAGGAGCGCCATGGTTCCCCTCTCCAATGGATCCCCGTGGGGCCTGATCCCCTGATCCTGCCCACGGGGACTCAGCCTGGCTGGTTGCAGGCTGAGGCTGGGCCTCGTCGTTCAGCCCCAGGAGCTTCAGCGCTCAACCCGGAACTGAGGTCGCAACCACAACGACACGTACACCAGGCTCACCAGCACTGGCACCTCAATCAGGGGACCGATCACGCCGGCCAGGGCCTGCTGGGAGGTGACCCCCCAAATGCTGATGCACACGGCGATCGCCAGCTCGAAGTTGTTGCCGGCCGCCGTGAACGCCAGGGCCGAGGTGCGGGGGTAGTCGAGGCCGCTGCGCTTGCCCACCGCGAAAGCGATGCTCCACATCAGCACGAAGTAGAGCAACAGCGGGATGGCCACCTTGATTACCTGAACCGGATCCGAGGTGATTGCCTCACCCTGCAGGGCGAACATCACCACGATCGTGAACAGCAGGCCGTAGAGGGCCCAGGGCCCGAGTCTTGGCAGAAACACCTGCTCATACCAGCGAGGCCCCTTGAGGCGCACGCCGATCAGACGGGTGAGGAAACCAGCCAGCAGCGGAATCCCGAGAAAGATCAGCACCGCCCGGGCGATCTCCCCGAACGAGAAGCGCACGATCTGCGTGTCGAGCCCCAGCCAAGCCGGCAGAATCTGCAGGTAGAATGTGCCGAGCAGGGCATAGATCAACACCTGCAGGATCGAATTGATCGCCACCAGCAGCGCTGCCGCTTCCCGGTTCCCCTGGGCTAGATCGATCCAGATCAGCACCATGGCAATACAAGGGGCGATGCCGATCAGGATCAGCCCGGTGCGAAACGCCGGTTGATCGGCAAGAAACAACCAGGCCAGGCTGAACATCAGCAGTGGTCCCAGCCCCCAGGTCAGCGCCAGGGTGAGCGTCAGCAGGCGCCTGTCGCGGGCCATGCAGCCGAGTTCTCCGTAGCGCACCTTGGCCAGCACCGGGTACATCATCAGCAGCAGGCCGAGGGCGATGGGCAGGGAGGTGTGATCCACCTGCACGGAACTCAGCAGCGCCTGCAGGCCTGGCACGAGACGCCCCAGCAGGAGTCCGGCCGCCATCGCCAGCAGGATCCATACCGGCAGCAGCCGGTCGAGCCAGGGGAGCTGGACGAGCACAGCGCTCTGCTGGGCAGCGCGGGCGGGACGATCGGGGCCTGGAGTGGGCATGGGGGCTCAGGAACAAAGAGTCGCTGGGGACTGACAGGCGGAAGTGAACTGGTGCAGCCTGCCGCTCAGCGGCACCAAGGGGGAAGGAGGTAGATGGACTGCGGCCGATGGGATGCTGACCGAGGGGATCAGCGGCATCGCCAAGCATCTCAACCAGCAGAGCACCAAGAGCGCCATCCGAGGCGTGATGCCACAAATGCCTGCCTCTCAACAACAGGGCAAGCCGCGGCAGTAAGGGGCGATCGCACGGCGCAGAACAGCGGATCCAGCCTTGGCCGAGCAGCTGGCCGCCTGGCCCGATCCACTGCTGCGGCTCCATGGCCAAGGGCGGCTGCCGCTGGATCTGGCCATCGCCCGCCGCTGGGATCAGCTCTCCATCAGCCTCGGCCATTGCTGATCAACATCCCTGCGTAAGCACGGCCCGAGGGGAGCGGCCAACCCGCCGTCCTTTTGCAGCCCGCTGAGCGGAGGGTTACGGGGTGCTGAAAGCACCGGCGAAGGCAGCCAGACCATCTCGCCAAAGTTTTGTGGCGGAATGGCAGCTAACCCTTCTCGCCATGGCATTCAACGTGGCTATACGGCAGGATGGCGTTGAGGCGGGGGATTACAGGGTTGTTCCATTGAGCGCTACACGCCCACACATTGCCATGATGACCTACGCGACTTTGGGCCAAAAGTTGGCGGACTTGTTGATTGATGGGATTGTCGTATTGCTGCTCGATTCATTCGGCTCTGGCTTGAGTCCATCTCCAAGACGGCAGCGACTCTCCTCGTGATTCCGATGACATCCGCCTACTCGATCTATAGTCACGGACGTGTTGGTCAAACTGTCGGCAAGCATGCGATGGGCATTCGTGGCGTTCGGACGAACGGCGAGCGGATTGGTTGGCGCGAGGCATGGTTGCGTAGTTCCGTTGACATGGCGTTCGCCATAGGCAACACTGTTTCTAGGCTCGTCGCACTAGCTACCATCCCTGACTCCGAGTATTACGGCGTTGACTGGGTGCAGCGCACGACAAATCTAGATGCGCATGCGCCTTCTAGGCTCGCTTGGACGTTTGTTGGCGTTTAGATTTGGGCCTGGAGCAAGCTCGTCGTTGTCTTGTTCAACAAGAAACGCCGCGCTCTCCATGACTTCATTGCAGGCACGGTCGTCCGAGCAGAGCCGAAGATATCGGATGCATAAGCAGTGGCCACCGTCTAACCCGCGGCTCAACCGGACGCGCTCCTGTTGGCTTCGCATCCCTTGCGCTCCGGTAAGCCGCAGCGGTCGAAAGATCGCGAAGATCCAGCTCGGGTTGGTTGCGCTCAATCCCGATCCTGATGGCATGAGCTGACCCCGCAGACCGATTGCCAAACCGAACGTCCCCGGCAGGCTGGAATAGCCATTGGCGGCTGGAAAGGTGTTGCATCTACGGGGTGCTTGTCAGGGCGGTGATCTCTCTCAGGTTGACCGAAGCCCTTGCTGCGGTGCTCACAAAGCAAGCTCATCGTTTGGCCGGTCAAGCGTCTCCTCGTATCGCTTGTTCCTTGATCAGCCCCATCCCTGGCGGCGCCTGCCTGAATACCGCCATGGCGACCGCTCTGGTGCGCGAAACTCTCCATCGCAGCGGCGAACATCTCTGACGCTCGTGGCCCTGGCGGTGTTCGCCTGGCTCACTCCACCAGGCTCAGGGCGATGCCCACATGCACCAGCACCTGATCTCCCGCCTGGGCTTCGGGCAGGAAGGCCAGG
>JBIIIX010000268.1:0-4260 GCA_044234415.1 Cyanobium sp. | reverse complement strand
GTATTCTGAACAACGACAAGCCGCCGCGCTTGAAGCCTACTGCCGGCAGGCATTGGCGAGCTGGGACATCATTGATCTCTCCAACTTGCCGGACGATCGTGATCTTGCCATCCAAAAACTGCTGCTACGGCAACTGTATATGCCACTCCGCATTGGCTTTGAGGCACCACAAGCTGATCACGATGATCGGGACCTGCTTGCTGGCTTCGAGCAGCGCCGCGAGGCTGCTCGCCTGCGCGAGGCGGGCCGCAGTGGAGGAACGGATTCGCGGGCAATTGACGCCATGGGCGAGCCGGTGGCGATCGGCGAGCGGCTTGGCGTTGGCCAGCGTTCCGTCGTGCTGGGGGATCCAGGAGGCGGTAAGACCACCATGTTGCGCTGGCTGGCGACGGCCTACTTGCTGCGTCACAGCAACGATGCCGCCATCCACCAGCTTCCCGATGCCCATACCCTGCCAGCGGAGGACTGGATCCCTGTCTTGATCCGTTGCCGTGATATTGGAGAGGCTGATCTATGCCGCTCCTTCAAAGAGGTGCTGGCCATGCATCTGAACAAGACGGAACTCCAGCCGCAAGAAGCAGAGGTGATCCAGGCTGTGATCCTCGATCGGCTGACGAGAGGGAAGATCCTGTTGTTGGTGGATGGGTTGGACGAGATCAGCAACAGGAGTGTGCGGCAGTCGTTTTGTCAGCAACTGGAGCGCACCGCCCTGCGCTATCCCGATGCGCCGATCCTGGTGACATCTCGCATCGTTGGCTACCGCGACATGCCCGATCGCATGCGCACAGGCTTTGCCCACGGCGTGATTAGCGATCTGCAGCCCGCAACGAAGGATCTGTTCGCCAGGCGCTGGGTGGTTGTAACCGAGGCGCATAAATCTGAGGCGGACAGGCAGAAAAGTGCTCAGGATCTGATTGCTGCGCTGCATTCAACCGATCGCATTGAGCGGCTCACCGGCAATCCGATGTTGCTCACCACAATGGCGTTGGTGAAACGCAAGGTGGGCAAGCTACCCACACGCCGCAACAAACTCTATGGCGAAGCGATTGCAGTGTTGCTGAACTGGAATCCAAATGTTTACTCCGTGATCGATGATCAAGAGGCGTTGCCGCAGCTGGCCTATCTCGCCTACGAGATGTGTCGTCGTGGCGTGCAGCGCCTCACGGGGGAGGAGGTTCTCGATCTGCTGGAGCAACTCCGCGCCGACTATCCCAAAATCCGTGCGCTACGCCAAAGAGATCCCCAGCAGTTTTTGCAGCTGCTGGAGGAGCGCTCCGGTCTGTTGATGCGCTCCGGTGTGCAGTGGCAGCCGAATCATTCGCAGGAAAAGGCGATCTGGGAGTTTCGTCACCTCACCTTCCAGGAGTACCTCGCCGCCCAGGCCTTGAATTGGGGCTACTTCAAGCACCGCGATTCCAGCCAACCCCTGGCCGAGCAGGTGGCTCCCCTGGCCGCGCCCGTGCGCCAAGAAGGCCCTGCTGCGCACCTGGATGAGGAAGGTGTGGCTGCTGTGCCCGACTCCTGGCGTGAGGCGTTGCGGCTGCTGGTGTCGCTGTGCAGGAACGAAGATGTGGATGCCGTGCTGCTGAGCATCCTCAATCCCGGTGCGGGCGAGGACGTGGCGAAAACCAAGGGCCCCAGGGCCATCCTGGCGGCCCAATGCATCGCCGATGAACCGAATGTTGGCGAAGATACGGCGCTTGACGTGTTGAAGCGATTCGTGGCCTTGATGGGTGAGAACGAGGGAGGCGCCGCTCCTCGCTCCAGCATCGAAATGGTGGCTCTGGAGGTGTGGTGCTCGCACCCAGACCATCGCCATGCCCTGCAAAACTGTTTGCTGGAAGCCTTCGCGGAGCCCGCAACCATCAGCAGCCGGCACTGTGGCGCGGTGTTGGCCCAGCTCCTCGGGTCCACCATGCCCAGCACCGCCGATGGCTTAGAGGAAATCCTGCACACGGCCCGCGCCAATCTGGACTCTCCAAGCGATGCGGTGGCGATCCTCGCGGCCCTCCAGGTGCTGGAGGTGGCTTATCAACGATGGCTCCTGAAGGCTGAGGCACTGAAGGACGCGGCACTGAAGGACGCGGCACTGAAGGCTGAGGCACTGGAGGATGTGGCATTGGAGGATGTGGCATTGGAGGACCAGTTGCTGGCCTTGCTTGCTCGTGGTGGCGCCCCCGCCCATGCCGCCGCCTGGGCCTTGGCCTGGTTGGGCGTGGATCCCCTGCCTGCCACCGCCACCCCTCCCCCGTTCAGCCGCAGCCGCTTGTGGCCTCCGCTCAGCAGCCAACATTCCGGGCTGGCGACCGCCACCGGTTGGCGTCCGTCGCGGCAAGCGACGGCTGGGTTGGTGCGGGCCTTGCGGCAAGCACAATTGCATGAGATCGATCTGAAACGTCACCTGGTCGGCTTGCTCGGCTTGGCGAGCCATGCCGACGTTCTTCCGCCGCTCCTGGCCAGGTTGGATGAGCCTGATGCCAGCGTGCGCCGTGCTGTGCAGATCGCACTGGCTTCACTCGCGCAATGGGTGCTGCCGCTTTCGGCTTCTTGCTTATCCGAACTCGAGGCGGAGCTGACCCATCGTTTGCTGCGCAACGCAACGCTGGCAGAGCCGGAGCGCGCCGAGGCACTCGTGCTGTTGGCCCTGTTTGATCGAGAGGAGCTCCTGCGCCAGCTGCAATCCGATCCCAACGCTCCGGTGCTGTTGCGGCGCTGCGCCCTCGAGTGCCTGGGACTGCTGGCCTGCCGCCGCGGCGGTGGCGAGCACCGCCGGCGCATCGAGGCGTTTCTGGAGGAACAGCTGCGGGCCGATGCGCTGGATCTGCTGGTGGAAGGCGAGGAAGGCTGGGCGGAGCACGACCAGCGCCTGCCGCTCCTGCAGGGAGCCTCTCGGGCGATGCAACTGGCGGCATCAGCGGAGCTGCCGCTGCTGGGTAGTGGCCCCGGCCTTGCGGTGCCGATGCTCACGCTCACTGCTCTGCAGGAAGGGGAGGCCCTGCGCATCCGCACGGAGGTGGTGAGGCCAGCGGTGTGGAGGTTGCCGCTGCCGGAGTGGCTAGGCGAGGCGCCGCAACAACTGGAGCTGGTGGTGGTGGAGGGCGGCGAGTACACGATCGGTTCACCCGATGAGGAAGCCGGCCGGGATGTGTACACCCAGCTCTTCCCGGAGGAGTGTGAGGGGGTGAACGTGGAAGCCCAACGCATCGTGCGGCCGCAAAGGTTTGCGCTGGCGCGCCACCCGCTCACCCAGGCCCAGTGGCAAGCGGTGGCGCGGCTGCCGCGGCTGCAGCGAAACCTGAACCCCACCCCCGGCCACTTCGAACCGGTGGATCTCTGGGAATGCTTTGCCCAGCCAGGGACGCTGCCGGTGGACAGCGTCAGCTGGAACGATTGCCAGGAGTGGCTGGGCAGGCTGAACCGCTGGCTGGTGGATCAGTGGAGTGAACTGGGGGGCCAGGAGGCTGCCCCCCAACTGGCGCTGCCTGGCGAGGGCCAGTGGGAGGTGGCCTGCCGAGCCGGTGCCACCACACCTTTCCATTTCGGCGACACGCTTGATACCAGCTGGGCGAATTACTTCGGTTTCTTCACCTATGGCTCAGGTCGCAACGGCAGCTTCCGCCAGCGGCCAGTACCGGTGGGCTTCTTCGGCCTGGTGAACCGCTGGGGCCTGGCGGAGCTGCACGGCCAGCTGTTCGAGTGGTGCGGCGACCAGTGGCATCTGGACCCCACGGGCGAGGGATGGCCCAGCGCTGGCCTGCCTTGGCAGGGGGTGGATCCGGCGCTGGAGGCCCTGGGATCGGCCCAGGAGGAGCTGAGGCTGCTGCGCGGCGGCTCCTGGGACCACGACCCCAGGTACTGCCGCTCGGCCGATCGCGCCCACGACCAGCCCGGCTATGCCGTCAGCCTTGTCGGCTTCCGTGTGGTCTGCCTCCCCCAGGACGCTTCCCTTAACCCTTAAACCATCAATCCCTCAACACTGGCTGTTGCTTAACCCTGGCTGTTGGCTTGCGGCTGCTTGCTGTGGCGCCGTAGGCGCCCGAAATTTTTTGTTTCGATCCGCGATCCAAGATGTATCCGCCATCGAAGAGCTTAGCGTTATCGATATGATTTACGCCGCAATCAGGCCAAAATCGCGCTGTCAAGATCTCTAGCTGGCGGGCGTAACCAGATCTGCCGCGCGGCAAGCGAGCTTGGCTGCCAGACGCGCCTGAGGTGCGCTCCGGCCGCGACCGGGATGAAACCTGTGTAAGCGTGGCCGAA
>JBIIIX010000266.1:0-4262 GCA_044234415.1 Cyanobium sp. | reverse complement strand
GCTGAGGAGCAGACTCCTCGCGGCACAGCCTATCAGTCGCCGCATGACCGCTCCCCGCCTGCTGGTGCTGAGCAACGGCCACGGCGAAGACCTGATCGCCTTGCGTGTTCTCGAGGCCCTGCACCGGCTGCGCCCCGAGCTGCGGGTGTCGGTGCTGCCTTTGGTGGGGCTGGGCGGAGCCTTCGACGCCGCCGAGGCGGCCGGCTGGCTGCGACGGGTTGGGCGGCGGCAGCCCCTGCCCAGCGGCGGCTTCAGCAACCAGAGCCTGGGCGGGCTACTGCGCGACCTCGCCGCGGGCCTGCCGCTGCTCACGGTCCAGCAGCTACGGCTGGTGCGGCGCTGGGGCCGCGGCGGCGATCCAGTGCTCGCGGTGGGGGACCTGCTGCCCCTGCTTCTGGCCTGGGTCGGCGGCGGCCGCTTCGGCTTCATTGGCACCCCCAAAAGCGACTTCACCTGGTGTTCGACACCGCCCACTGGCTGGGGCTCCAGCGCCCTGGCCGATGGCTACCACCGCTGCAAGGACAGCGAATGGGATCCCTGGGAGTGGGCCCTGATGGGATCCCGGCGCTGCCGGCTGCTGGCCGTGCGCGACCGCCTGACCGCCCGGGGCCTGCGGCGCCATGGCCTGACCGCCCTGGCCCCCGGCAACCCGATGATGGATGGCTTCGAGCCCAGGGCGCTGCCAGCGCACCTGCGGGGAAGGCGCCGCCTGCTGCTATTGCCTGGTAGCCGCCTGCCGGAGGCGCTCAGCAATCTGCGGCGGCTGCTGGATGCCTTGCCAGCCTCCCTGCCAGCCGGCTCACCACCCTGGACCCTGTTGCTAGCCACCGGCTCCCACCCGGACGTTCGGGAGCTTGGGCCCGTGCTGGAGGCAGCCCGGTTCCAACCCTGCTCCCCGACCCCCTCCCTCAAGGCCACCGCCGCCTGGCAGCGCGGCGAGCTGGAGCTGCAGTTGGGTCCTGGACGCTTCGCCGCCTGGGCCGGTTGGGCGGAGCTGGGCCTCGCTACGGCGGGTACCGCCTCAGAACAGCTGGTGGGGCTCGGGGTGCCGGCCCTCTCGCTGCCTGGGCCCGGCCCCCAATTCAAAGCCGGCTTTGCACGCCGCCAAAGCCGCCTGCTAGGGGGCGCCGTGCAGCCCTGCCACTCCTCAGGGGAGCTGGGCCAACGGCTGCTGGAGCTGCTGGCTGATCCGCGGGAACGGCAGCGGCTCGGCCGTCGCGGCCGGCTGCGCATGGGGGCTGCCGGCGGCAGCGACCGCCTGGCGGCCTTGATCAGCTCCCGGCTGCTGGGCGAGGCGGCGCCGCACGGCGCCGAAAGCGCTGACGGGCAGGGATGATGGCCGCAGTTCATCCGGGCCCGATGGTCGCCATCCCCGATCGCGCTTACAACGCGGCCTGCGGGCGCCTGGCCAGCCGCCTGGGCGTCAGCCTGGCGGCGGCTCGCCGCAGGGTCGATGTGAAGGCCGCCCAGGAAGGCCTGCGCGAGGTGGCCGATCGCATCGCCCTGGCCGAGCGGATGCTGCGGGAGGCCGAGGCCGATGGCACCGATCGCGATGCCCTGTTCTCGGCCTTGCTGGAAGTGGCCCCTGAAGACGCCAACTTCATGGCGGAAGACTGATCTGATCGGCACGCCGCTGTGCGCCGCGATCGCCCCGCCGGCCCACGGCGGGGATCGTCAAGGCTCGCGGTGGCCCCATCAGTGCTCAAAGACGGAGCCGAAGCGCTGGCGGTCGAGCGCGGCGAACACCGGCACACAGGCGAAGCACTGCTGGGCCAGATCCCAGCGCCCCTCGCGCCGCAGCATGGTCTCAAGGCGGTCGCGGGCGGGCAGCAGCCAGCGCACGTCCCCGGCCGCGTAGGCCAGCTGGGCCTCGCTCAGCTCCTCCACCCGCCCCCAATCGGAGCTCTGGGCCTGCTTATCGAGTTCCACCCCCACCAGTTCGTTCACCACCTCCTTGAGCCCATGGCGCGGGGCGTAGGTGCGAGCCAGGCGGCTACCGATCTTGGTGCAGAACAGCGGCTTCACGGCGATGCCAAGGTTTTCCGCCAACGCCGCCACGTCGAAGCGGGCGAAGTGAAACACCTTTTCGATTCCTGGATCCTCCAGCAGCTCTTTGAGCCGCGGGGCTCCCCGCTGGCCGGGCTGCAGGCGGATGCAGGCCACGTGGTCGTGGTCATCGCAGATCTGCACCAGGCAGAGGCGATCGCGGCCGTGCACCAGGCCCATCGCCTCGGTGTCGATCGCCAGAGCCCGGACCGAGCCGTAGAGCGCCTGCCACTCGGCGTCGAGATCCTGGTCAAACACGGCAAAGCGTGCCGGTGGCGGCAGCGAGGAGCTGCGCGACTCGCCGGCAGTGGCTGGATCGGTATTGGCCATCAGGGCGATCGATGTGAGGCGGCTGCCGACACTGTGCCCCACGGAGGCGTTGCCCCGGATCGTGCCCCAAGCAGCCCTTGGCCAGCGGCGGTTCTCCTGGCTAGCGGGGTTCTCCCGCCCAGCCGTGCCTCCGGTCCCTCTGAAGCCCAGAGCCCGGTCGCCAGCGCCTCTGGCGGTCCCGCACCACGCCGGTCAGAATCCGGGGCGTTCAGGATGGGACCCGCCTGGATGCGACGTCGATGCCGTCCTTGATCTCAACCCTGGTGCTGACCCTGCTGCTGGGGATCGGCCTGGTGTTCTTTCTGCGCGCCGCCAGCAAGGACCGAACCACCGTGGTGGATGTGCACTCCCCCCGGCCGGCGCTGGAGGTGCTTGAGGGGCTGAGCGACTGGCTCACGGCCCGCGGCTGGAGCACCGAGGCAGGCGATCCCGATCGCCAGGTGCTGCGCTTTCGCGGGCAGGTGAGCGCCAGCTGGCCCCTGGCGCTGCTGCTCTCGCTGCTGGGCGGAGTCGGCGCGGCCAGCCTCGGGCTGGTGCTCTGCCAGCTGCTGCCCAACCTGGCCCCTTGGCCGGTTGGCCTAGCGCTAATCGGTCCGTTAGCCGGCCTGATCTACCGGCGCCGAGCCAGCCGCAGCGAATGCCTGGAGCTGCGCTTGCTGCCCAACAGCGAGTCGGCGCCTGGCAGCAACCTGCGCTTGCGCGCCCACCGCGACGAACTCATCGCCATCGAGAAGGAACTGGGGCCCAGCCTTCAGCTGGCCAGCGATGGCTCCCTGCTCAGCTCCCCCATCTGAACGCCATGCTGCGCCACCTCGGTCTTTCCCTGTTGGTACCCCTGCTGTTCGCGCCCGGCATGGCCCAAGCCCTTGATGAGCCTTGGAACCCGCGGGTCGGCGATGCCCTTACCGGCCCGCGCGCGCCTCTGCCGAAGGACTGGGTGGGATTGCGCAGCATTGCGCCGGAAACCGAAATCCTGGTGATGGCCGGCCATGCCGATTCCCAGGGCCTGAAGGGTTCGGGCACCCCGGGGGAGGCGGTGGGTCGGCTGGGTGCACCGCCGATGCGGGCCGGCATCACGGATGAGCTGTATTGGAACATCCTCACCGCCCGCGCTGTGGTGGAGGCTGGTCGGCGACGGGGCCTCGCGATTCGTTATTACGAGCCTCCCTTCTTCTCGATCGCCGATGGCGGCAATCCCAACACCAACTGGAGCGTGGGCCAGCGCCACGGCATCCAGGGGGGCTATGCCATGGAAATCCATTACGACGCCTATGGGCCCGATGGGCGCGGCTCCGGCGTCATCCCCGCCCTGACGCGCCCGTTCAACACCATTGATGAAAGCCTGGCCCGGGAGTTCGGCGCCTATCCCTGGGCCTATCGCGGTGGGCTTGGCGGGCCGCGGCGCGGCATCACCTTGCTGGAAATCGGCAAGCTGGAGGGGCGGCTGGAGCAAGCTCTGCGGGATCCGGCCAGCCGTGATCAAACCCTGGAGGTGATTGCCAACCGCGTCGTCGACGCGCTCCAGCAGGGCCTCAAGCCACAGCCTGAAAGGGTTGGCAACGCCGTTCCAGCTCCGGATCCTCGAGCCAGTTCTGGGGGCGAGTGAACAGATCGGTGAGCAGGGCTTCGCGGCTGCCGGCTGCCGGGGTGTAAGCGTATTCCCAGCGCACCAGTGGCGGCAGCGACATCAGGATCGATTCGGTGCGGCCATTGGTCTGAAGGCCAAAGATTGTGCCGCGATCGAAGACCAGGTTGAACTCCACATAGCGGCCACGCCGATACAACTGAAATTGCCGTTCCCTCTCCCCCCAGGGGGTATCCTGGCGCCGCTCGACGATCGGCACGTAGCTGGGTAAAAAAGCATGGCCGCAAGCGGTGGCCAGCGC
>JBIIIX010000264.1:0-4274 GCA_044234415.1 Cyanobium sp. | reverse complement strand
GTGGAGCGGGCCGCCGCGGAGATTTGACCAAAGCCCCAGCCCACACCGTGCCTGCGGCCTACCAAGCAAAAGCCCCCCCGACGGAGCGGAGGGCTTGGTTGGCGGGCTGATCCTGGTGAGCAACCGATTGGATGCCGATCACGGGCAAGGCCGCCAGGAAGACGTGAAGGCTGCGGCTGTTGTTGAACCAGGCGTATTGGGAGATTCAGGAGGCCCACCAGCTTTTCCTGCTTGCTGCTTGTTCCTCAGGTTGTTCCTCAGGACCGGTTGGTGGATCTGGAGGACGGGCTGTCCCCTAGCTCTCCCCCCGGGCCCGATCTTCAGGCGCCGTTGACCCGCAGCCAGTCCGTCAGGTCGTCCGGCCCCTGAAAGTCGAGAAGGGCATCGGCGAGGGTTTCCAGACGCTCCAGGGGCAAAGCTTGGAGCTGAGCTCGCTGTTGGAGCGTGAGCACGCCGCAGCGGCGTTGCAGCAGGCGCAAGGTGAGGGCGGCGGCTTCCGCTTGCCGGCCTTCGCGCTGTCCCTCTTGCCTGCCTTCCTGCCTGCCTTCCTGCCTTCCTGCCTGCCTGCCTTGATGCCAGCCTGCCTGCCTGCCTTCCTGGAGTCCTTCGCTGCGCCCATGACCGAAGATCTCTCGGTAGATGGCGCTGCTGGTGAAATCGTCGATGGTGAGGCCACCCATGGCGCAGATCTCGGGGATGGAACGACCGCTGAAGCGTGCCACCAAGATAGCGGCGATCACGGTGTCCACCTCCTCCGCCAACGGGGTTTCCGCGGCCACCTCGCGAATGCTGGCGGCACTGGTGGGGAGCTGCTCTTCTGGCAGCAGCAACAGGCCCAGGGCCCGCTGCAACGGAGGCGCGTTGGCAGGCAACCGATCTGGCGCCAGCTCGACCCAGATCACCCGCTCCCGCAAAAACTCCCGCACCGGCAGGGGATCGCCGAATGCCAGCTCTTTCGAGGGACAGATCACCACCACCCGCCAGTGGCGCAGGGGCTGGCCCTGACGCTGCTGATGGCGCAACAGCAGGGCGCTTTCGCTGTAAAGGCGCAGAAAGAACTCGGGCTGACCGGCCATCTGCGCCTCGTGGATCAGGGCCGGCTTGGTGGTCAGCTGATCCGGCGGCGGCAGAAAGAGTCCATCCAGGCGCACCTCCAGCTCCTTGATCGCCGGCGCGCTGAAGCCATAGCCCGCCATGTCGTCGACAACCGAGGCCACCAAGGGCTGGAGACGTTCGCTGCGCTCCTGGAAGAGCCAGAAAAAGAGCTTGTCGCTGGCAACCACGGGGCAGGGGAGGTGGAATCCATTGCAATAGCACATCCGTACGACTCCAGGCCCAGCCCCTCGGCGCTTGGCCCACAGCTCGGGGCTTCATGGCATCAGCGGCGTGGTGGATCAGCCAGAGGCACCCTGGAAACTCCAACCTATCGCCAACAAAAAAGCCCCCGCCGGAGCGGGGGTATTCGTCAACGTTGCGATCTATTTGATCAACCGTTCGAGGATCAGCCGCCGACTGCCTACTGGCTACTGCCTACTGGAGGATGATCTCGGCAATCGAGAAGATTATCGCGCCAGGGCTGGCTGTCGCCTCCTGCAGAGGCTGCAAGGAGCGGCGGCTGTAGACCCTCTGGAGCCACCGCTGTCCGCGCTGAATCGCCCGTCTGCCGTGGAGGACGCCGCCATTACTGAAGAGCAGGGCTTGGCCAGCGTGGATCACGATCGGCCGCGCCACAGCCTCCACCGCCGTTTGCAACGCCCCCAGGGCTTGTTGGGCGACGGGATCGATTGGCACCACAGTCTGCAAATTGCCAGCAATCATCTCGAACCCCTCAAGGTTCGACAGGAGCGGCCTCGGTTCACTGAGCAGAGACTTGCCACCATGCCAGAGCAAGCTGGCCGGGCTTTGGACACGGTAGCGGGGCTGGCGGAGTACCTCCATCAAGGCCGTATCCTCAAGGGCCACGAGCGCTTCGGAGGCATCGGCGATCAGCGTTGGGGTGGCAGCTTCGTTGCGGAGACCGATCAGGGATAGGAATTGGGGGAGGAATTCCGATTTAAGGATTGCCAAATCGGTGTGCCACCCCAGGGCCACCGAGCCGGCGCTGGAGAGCTCACTCGCCCGGTTCTGGGCCGGCGCGATCTGGTGTACCAGCGCTCCAGCCTTCTCTTCGAGGTACCCAAAAGGTTGGAGGCCGGCGGCCAGCTGCAGTTGCAACAGCACCGCTTCCGACACAAATCCCTTGCCGGCGGGGCGAACACCATCGGTCGGGGGTGCTGGTAGCGTCTGGTCGATCGGCAAGTTCTCGATCAGGACATGGCTGATCTGGCCAGTCGCCAGGGCGTCAAGGCTGAGTTGTATGGAAGGCAAGGGCACAGGATAGCGTTGCACAAGGGCCCACACCTGTTGGTCGGTGAGATCCGCTGGGGCTGAACAATGGCTGGCAACAAAGTCAATTAGTTGCTGCTTGTCGTGGTTGGACAGGGAGACGTGGTGCTGTGCGGTTGAGAGGGGAAGTGGGGTGGCCATGGGGTGAGATCCAGTGATGGACTCACACCAGTGGGCCTTGGGAATCAGGTGGATAGCAACATCGTCGCCCGAAGCCCAAACGTTGCAGTGCAAGGCTTTTGGGCTTGGGCAAATATTGGTTTAGGCGCTCACAATGCCCTAATCAGAGCAAGCGCGGATATTGTAGTTAACTTTGGATCTCTGTTTCACCGTGGCTGGAAGGACTGGAGAAAACACCAGCAACCCAAAAATCAGGAATCTCCAGGGTTTGGCCCCATCTGCGCGGCAGGGCGGCACAGCGTCGGGTGGATCATCTTGCGCATGGTCGCCCTTCCCGGTTGGAGCTGCGCCCAAACCAGTGGCTGCAAAGGGTTCTGGGCTTGGGCGACCACAGACAGCCGCCGCCCAAAGGAGTGCTAAGGGCAGGGTGGGGAACGATCGAGCTCGGAAGGGGGCTGAGCCGAGCAGACGAGACGTGGGGCCGATGAGTAAACTGCATTCATTGACTTGCACTAGGCAATGCCAAGCAACGAACGTTTGGGAGACAAAAGCAACCGGCAATCATTCGACCGTGTGCTGAATCTATTTCTGGCGTTGGCGTTTCACGAGAGCAATACTTGGAGCCTCATTAGAGCTGGATTCCAGCAAATGCAGAATACAGATAAGCGTGTAACCAATGGTCGGGGCACAGTGTTAAGCCCGGGATCCCTGCAGACATCACTGGTTTTCGCTTGGGTCGCAGCTAATGACCCTGCTTCCGTAGATATTCTCAATACCATTGATGCAAGCAGGTTCGATCCGCCAGGTGCGCACAGTTCAGTGGGCAAGAAATCAATTTTGCTTCTGAAGCGAACTTCTTATGGTTCAAGAACAATCGATGTAATTAGAGCTTGTATTGTCTATTATGAGCTGGTACAACCAGCTTATGAGCCAGCACAGAGAGCTGGAGTGGCGCCCGGAAGCCCCATCGACTTGACTCCTTCCAAGATCAATCAAGCACTCAGATTGCTGCAAGAGCTTGATCTCTACATGCCCCGCAAGGATCGAGACGAACAGGGCGCACCATACCGTCACTTTGCTTTGGACTTCTCGTCTTGTCAGCCACTCTCTCAGGAGAAATGCAAGGAGCTTGTTAAAGCACAACTCGACAAGCAATTTCCTCAAGCAGCGCCTGCCTCCGCAAAACCCAACACGGCGCCGAAGGGGAAGGACGCGGCCTTGCGCCAAGAGCTGGATGCTCTTGTGGCGGCTCTACTCCCACGGGCGAAACAGAACTTTGAGAGACGCCGCAGGGCGGATCAGAAGCACATTCATGTGCCCTTGAAAGCCATCATTCTTCCAGCTGAAAGGGATGAGGAGAAGCCTGAAGCTCGGGTGCCCCAGCCCGAGGATTTCATGGAGCTCGTCGCTGGCGAAGACAGCCGGCTGCTGTTGATCTGGGAAGAGGGCGGTGCAGGGAAAACCAGCTTGGCCTATGAGATCGCCAGTTGGGGTCTGGACGGGCGATTGGCAGAGCACCAGCAATCCTTGTTGCCGTATTTTCTTAATTTCGGCGACGACGACCTTGCAGACTTGCCTCCTTTAAAAAAGCAGATACTGGACTTCTTTACCGCTATCAACGTGAACATTCACATCGATCAGAGCGGCGTAGAGAACCTGCTAAGACATAAACGGGTTTTGGTGATTGTAGACCATTATTCTGAACTCACTGAAAAACAGCGTGCCTGGGTGCTCCGGGAGCTGCGCGGCTGCGCCCTGGTGCTATTGAC
>JBIIIX010000265.1:0-4274 GCA_044234415.1 Cyanobium sp. | reverse complement strand
CTCCGCCGAGGGCGCCTCCGCAAGCCGTGGCTTCTTGCCCAATCGCGAAATCATCAGCCTCGACGACTACCGCCAGCGCTATGCCCAATATCACACGGATTCGGGTCTGCAGGCTCTCCGTGCCGCTGCGCCCCTGATCGCCATCTGGGACGATCACGAAACCGCCAATAACAGTTGGGAGGGTGGCGCCGAAAATCATCAGAGCGCCAGCGATGGCGATTGGATCATCCGCCGCGATGCCGCCCTGAAGGCGTATTACGAATGGATGCCGATCCGTGAGCCCGGCCAGCGCCAGGCGAGTGATGTGCTGGCCTTGCACGTGTTGGAAACCCGGCTTACCGCACGGGACCAGCAACTCGCCTATCCAGACGCCAACGCCATCCAGACCCGCGTCGCCGCGATCCTTGCCGATCCGGCGCTGATTGCCAGCTATGCCAGCAAGGCGGGGATCGCGGCCCCCACCGGCGCCGCCGCTCTCCCAGGCTTCGCCAGCGCCCTGACGCCGCTGGTCACCCAGGAGCTGGTGCTTGCCACCGTACAGAAAGCCTGGGGCGATCCCAGCCGTGATCTACTTGGCGACACCCAGATGGCCTGGCTGCAACAGCGCATGGCCTCCTCCAACGCCGCTTGGCAGGTGTTGGGCCAGCAGGTGCTGATGCAGAGCATGGCCCTACCGGCTGAGCTGTTGCTCAACCCCGGTAATCCCGCTCTGCTCGACAAGTACGCCGCGCCCCTGCAGAAGCTTGCCACCGGCACGCCCTTGGCAAGCCTCTCGGCGGCCGAACAGGCTTTGTTCGCCGAGGCCGGCAAGATTCCTTACAACCTCGACGCCTGGGATGGCTACGGCGTGGATCGGGAAACGATCCTGCAGACTGCCCTTTCCCTCGGCAAGCGGTTGATCAGCCTTGCCGGTGACACCCACAATGCCTGGGCCGGTGTGCTGGACACGATGAGCGCGTCAGCTCAACCGGCTGGCACCGTGGCGGGGGTGGAACTTGCCACTCCCGGGGTGACCTCTCCCGGTTTGGAAAGGTATCTGCCGGCAGCCGATGCTTATATCCGCGCCACGTATCCCGCTGTTGATGGGCTTGATGGTTTGTTTACAGGTTATATCAATGGCTTGAAGTATGCCGATACCAACCATCGCGGCTTCCTGGATCTCACCGTCTCGAAAGAGCAGGCGGTCGGCGCTTTCCAATTCATCGATGGTGTCAACCCCCTGACGGGTCTGCCTCGCTGGACAAGTGAATCCGTGATCGCTACCGCCGACTTCAACCTCAGGCCCCAGCCCGAAGTCACACCTCAAATTAATTGGCAACCGGGCTGGAAAGAGCTGGATCTGATCTTTGGTTTGGCGTTGCCCAACACTGGAGAGTCGCTCCAGCTGGATCCCGCCGATTTCGCCACCCTGCCGCGGCAGGGTGTGCAGCTCGCTGATCTGACTGTTGTTGGTTCGGCGGCTGGCGATCGCATCTTCGCGGGCATTGGCTCGCGTGTTGATGGGGCTGGTGGGGAGGATGAGCTGTTTACGATCGATAGCCTTGGCAGCAACCTCCTGGTGGGGGGTGGCGGCTCCGATCGCTTTTTCCTCCGCCCTGTCAACGACACGGTCGTTGGCGGCACACTCTTCGAAGCCGCGGCATCGCTTCCCCTTCCCCCCTTAACGGCCCTGGCGGATCGTGAGCGGGACACGTTTCTGATCGATACATCGGAGCCTGGTCCCACTACGCCGCTGCAGATTCTCGATTTCGAGCTCGGTTACGACCAACTGCTGATTGATGGCCTCGCTCCCATAGGAGATTGGGCCTCGCTACGCAGCCAGCTGGAGGGGCTGAACGTACGCATCAACGCCTCCCCCTCCCTAAGCAGCAGGCCGCCCACCATCAGCCTCTTCCCCGGCGAAAAGCAGGCGCTGGAACTCAGCTCGTTGGCCAGCGATGCCGATGGAGACACTCTGAAGCTGCTCAGGCTGAGTGGTCCCAACTGGATCACCCTCTCTGGCACCACGCTCACTGTGGCTGCTCCGTCCAATCTCAATGCCAATGCCCTGGAGAGCGTTGAGCTTGTGCTGGCCTTCAGCGACGGCCGGGCCTTGTCCGATTTCCGTCCCCTTTTGCAACTGGTTGACAAGCCCGTCTACACCCCTGGCCCGACGACCACCAACGACCTCAACCTTGGCTCCACCGCAAATGGTTATGGACTGAAGCTGGCTGATGGCGTCCCGATTCCGGTGACCTACAGCGGTGGCAATGCCTCCACCAACAATCCCGGCCGTGGCTGGAGTGGCTATGCCGCCACACCCACCAACACTGGTTATGCCTTCTTCTGGCGGAACAGCGGCAGCCAGAAGGTTGCCCGCTGGAACCTCAATGCTCGGGGCGTCTACGAATCGGGCTACTATCTTTCTGCCAGCTTGGTGGCGCTCGAAGAAGCCAGCCTTGGCCGCGATCTCGATGGCGATGGCTACACCTCTGGCGCCACCACGATCAACGGCCTCAATCTTGGCCGCACTGCCCGAGGCTATGCGCTGCGCTCCGGCAGTGATGCCCCCGTGCAGGTCACCTACCCGGCTGGCGATGCCTCCGCCAGCAATCCTGGCAACGCCTGGATCGCCGTGACCGCCGCTCCCTCTCCAAATGGCACGAGTCTCTATTGGCGCAACAGCATCAGTCAACAGACGGCTCTTTGGCAGCTTGACCCCAGCGGCGTCTACCAATCCGGCCTCCTGCTTTCGCCAAGCCAACTGCTCACGGAGGAGGCCAACCTCAACTTCGATCTCAATGCCGATGGCGCTATTGCGGTCAGCCTCGGTATCGCTGTCAGCCCTGACAGCACCCCACAAGGCTATGTCCTGCTCCGCGCTGGCCAATCACCGCTTCCGGTGGTCTACCCCGGTGGCAACGCCTCCCCCTCCAATCCCGGCAATGGCTGGAGCGCCTCGGCCGTTGCCGCTTCTGGCAGCGGCTTCAGCCTGTTCTGGAGGAACAACCCCACCAACCAGACCGCGCGCTGGACTCTCAATGCCGCTGGTGTGTACGAATCGGGAGAGCTGCTCACCTCTGACCAACTGTTTGCTGAGGAGGCCCGCCTAAGCCGTGATCTCAATGCTGATGGCTTCCTCGCTGGCCCCAGCACCAATAGTGGCCTCAACCTCGGCACCACCGCCCAGGGCTACGCGTTGCAAACAGCCTCGGGTGCGATCGTGCAGGTGAGCTGGTCTGGCGGCAATGCCTCCGCCAATAACCCCGGCAATGGCTGGACCGCCACTTCCGCCGCGCCTTCCGCCACTGGCAGCACCCTGTATTGGAGCAACAGCGCCAGCCAACAATTGGCCCGCTGGAGTCTCGATGCCAGCGGGGCCTACCAAACCGGCAGCTTCCTCAGCAGCGACCAGCTTTACAGCGAGGAAACCAGCCTCAACGCAGACCTGAATGCTGATTCCATCATCGGCCCCGCCTTCAGCCCGATCGAAAGCCAGGGAAACACCACCCTGTTGCGTCGGAATGATGGCAAGGCCTTTGTGCAAGTTGGCGGTGATCGTGTGGCAGTCGCTTCCCCGTTCAACCTTGGAACGGAGGACCCCAGCGGTGAATGGCTGATGCTGGCCGCCGAAACCGTCGACGGCATTAATCAGATCCTATGGCGCAATAATGTTGCGAATTATCTGCATCTCTGGAGCCTAGATGCCGCCTGGACTTGGCAATCTTCCAGTGGATCGATCAGTCCCCTGTCGCCTGCGGCACTTGGCTTAGAAGCCAGCTTTCAGGTGGATCTCAACCGCAATGGCGTGATCGGCTGATCCTCCCTTGCGGCTTGAGCTTCTGTTTTTTTGTTCGTTGCACCACTAGCCAGATACCGTTCGATCCTTTTTGGGAGCCAATCTTTGTGATGTGGGGCTGTTGTTGCAAGGGCTGGCAGTGATTGGCTGTGCTGATCCCTGGGCTGATGGCCATGCCTTCAGGATGACTGAATCGTGAAACTTCTCAAAGCCGGTGACTGGATTTGAACCTGCGACCTACTGATTACGAATCAGTTGCTCTACCGCTGAGCTACACCGGCGCTCTGGTTGAGTTTAGCATTTGGGGCCTTAGCAGCCCGTTGGGCGCGCCAGCACCATGGGTTCCTCCAAGCCTTCCTCCTCCCTCGACCCGGCCCTGCGCCAGCGGTTGCTCCAGGAGGCGCGAGCCCCCTGGCGCGGCCTGCGCCGGGCGCTGTGGTTCGCGTTGCTGGCCTCCGCAGCGTTGGGCCTCGCCACGATGGCGATGCGGCTCTCC
>JBIIIX010000263.1:0-4289 GCA_044234415.1 Cyanobium sp. | reverse complement strand
TCCCGGCTGGGGTTCTTGCTCCTTAGCCGCAGGCCCTCTCACCTGTTCAGCCGCAAGCTTGGCTCGGCGTCTGCGGCGCCCCAGCTGTTGCCTTGGCCTGGGCCTCAGGCTTGGGCAGGTCTTGGCCATCAGGCTGGGCGCCGATCGTCCTGTTTCCGCGCCTCCCCGCCGCGATCCGCCCAGAGCGCCAGCCTTCAGGGCCGCGTCGGCCAGCCAGCGGCGAGCGGCGGCTGGGCATCGTCCCCCCTGCAGGGATCAGCACAACAACGCCCCTCAGGGCTGCTCAACCCAGGACCAGCTGGGGCCACCTCCCTTCGCTGCTGCCGCCCGCGACCTCAACCCACCGTTCGCCGCCGCGGCTGCGTCGCTCAGCCCGTCCTGGCCGCGACTAACCTCCGCTGCACGACTTGGAGGATTAGGGATTGCGTTTGCTGCTGCTGGGCTGCTCCGGGTTCGTGGGGCGGGAGCTTGTTCCCTACCTACTGCGCCTCGGCCACGACCTCACCGTGCTCAGCCGCGCCGCCCAGCCCCCCGGCTTGCCTCGCGATCCTCGGCTGCTGCTGCTGCGCGGCGACCCCGCTGATCCAGCCACCTGGCAGCGGGACTCCCTGCGGCAAGCCCTGGCCGCGGCCGAGGGGGTGGTGAATCTGGTGGGCGAGCCGATCGCCGAAAAGCGGTGGACCGCCGCCCATTGCCAGCTGCTGCGCGACAGCCGCGTGCGCACCACCAACCTGCTGGTGGCGGCGATGGCGGGCCTCAGCAAGCCCCCCGCCGTGTTGGTCAACGGTTCGGCGGTGGGGTTCTACGGCACCAGCGAGCAGGCCAGCTTCGTTGAAACCAGCCCCGCCGGCAGCGACTTCCTGGCCCAGCTCTGCGTCGACTGGGAGGCGGCTGCCCGGGCCGCCGAGCCCGCCTCCAGGGTGGTGATCCTGCGCCTGGGCATCGTGCTGGCGGCCGATGGCGGCGCGCTGGGGAGGATGCTGCCGGTGTTTCGCCTCGGCCTCGGTGGCCCGGTGGGTTCCGGCCAGCAATGGCTCAGCTGGGTGCATCGCACCGACGTGTGTCGCCTGATCGCCTCCGCCCTGGAGGATGCCAGCTACCGAGGCGTGTACAACGCCGTTGCGCCCCACCCCGCGCGGATGCGGGAGCTGAGCCAGGCCTTGGGCCAGGTGCTGGGGCGTCCAAGCCTGTTGCCGGTTCCGGGCCCGCTGCTGCAGCTGTTGCTGGGGGATGGCGCCAAGGTGGTGCTCGAAGGCCAGAAGGTGCGGCCCCAGCATCTTGAGGAACAGGCGTTCAGCTTCCAGTACCCCGAACTCCTCCCGGCCCTCGTCGCTGCCACCAGCCCAGGGCCCCGCTGAGCAGCGCCGCGGCCATCAGCAGGCCGATGGCCGGGGTGAACAGGGGCTGCCAGAGCGTCTGGAACAACCGCAGTGGCGCCTCGACGCCACGGCTATGCAGCAGCACCGCGAGGGCGAACCAGAGGGCTCCCGCCAGCACCAGGAACACATCGGCCACGAGCAACCGGTCCACCAAGTCCCTCAGGGTCGCCAGGGGGCCGGCCCCGGCCTGTGGCTTGGAGGTGGTGGAGGCATCCTGGCGCCGCGCTTCCCCCAGGCCGCCGCCGCCGCTTACCGGGCTCTCGCCTGGCCGGTTCTCGATCGGCGCGGTGGCGGGGGGCGTCGCCTGCTCCGCGGGGACCTCTGGGCGAGGATCAGGCTGGGCATCCGAAGCCATGGTGCCGGAGTGGGGCTAGGGGGTGGCAAGAGTCTGCCGCTGACGGGGCCCGCTGTTGCCGCTGTCCAGCGCTGAATGGTTCGGACCTGTTCAGCCCTGGGAGGCCCGGGGCGGCTGGCGGGCATCGGAAGCGCGCGCAGCCGCGAGTGCGGCAAGGATCGCCTCGGCCATCCGCCCGCTGCCTCCCGGTGCGCCGATCCGCTCCGCCGCGATCGTCGCCAGCTGCCGCCGCCAGGCCGCGGCGCCGGCTGGATCCAACCTGCGGGCCAGCAGATCGCTCAGCAGCTGGGCCGTGCCGGCAAGGCTGGCCCGACTGCCGCAGCCCCCTGGGGCGCAGATCACGCCCGGTCCCAGCAGTCGCCGCTGGGCGTCGGCGAAGCCGGCTGTGAACTGAGGCCCTGGCCCCACCAGCTGCACCACCGGCTTGCCCAGCCCCACAGCCTGCTCGCTGGCGGTGCCCGCCATCGCCAGCACCAGGTCGCAGGCGGCCAGGATCGCGCTGAACCGCCCCCAGTGCAGCTCCAGCCGCAGTCCCTCGCGGCCCAGCAGCAGCCCGCTGGCGTCGGACTCGGCCGCGAGGGACGGCGGCGAGGCCTGCCCCCCGGTGGCCGCCTCGATCGGCCGCCAGCCCAGGGGTTCGGCCATCGCCAGCAGCCGCGGCCGGTCGAGACCGCTCACCAGGGCCGCCTGCAGCCGCAAGGCCCCGCTCTCGCGCCAGGGGGTTGGCAGCTGGCTCAACACCTGCAGCATCAGGCGCAGATTGGTGAGGGCCTCGGGCAGTCGGCTGCCGGGGAACAGCGCCAGCAGCGGTGCCGCGGCGGCCCTGGCCTCGGCTGGCGAATCCGAGGTGACGTGCGACTCCGGCATCGGGTTGGCGTTCGCGCCAGCGGCATCCGCGGGGTCGGCCGGCGCCACGGGGTCGAGGAAGGGATTGCCGAGGAACCGCACCGCTCGGCCCAGCTGCTGGCTGAGGTCCGCGGCGGTGAGGGCATCGCGGCTCCAGATCTCCAGGAACGGGCCATTGCGCAGCAACCAAGAGCAGGGCCAGGGCAAGCGCAGCCGGCCTTCGTAGTGGCTGGAGTAGGCCACCAGATACACCACGCTGGGCACGCGGCTGATGGAGGCGGCCAGCACCGGCACCAGGTCACCGACCGCCACCACGAGGTCATAGCGGCGGCGGCGGCGCCAGAGTTGCGCCAGCCGACCGAGCACATAAAACGGCTGGCCTTCGAACAGGTCGCGCAGGTAACCGCCGAAGCTGGTGTAGCCCAGGCCGCCGGTGCTGTACTCCCGCGTCGGGCCGATCACCGGCACGCCGACGCTGCCGTAACTCCGGCCGTGGCCCACCAGCGGCAGGGCTTCAAGCTGCGCCCCTCTCCGCCGCAGGGCCAGGGCCAGCATCGCGCCGCTCAGGTCTTCCCCGTGGCCGTTGCTCAGCAGCAGCAGGCGTGGGGCAGAGGCGCTCAAGCCGGGAGCCAGCCGCGCAGTTTTTCCATGGCCGACCAGCCTGGGCGTCGTTGCAGCCCATCGGCCATCGACTCCTGCAATTCCCGGGCCAGTTCGGGGGCCATGACCATCAGTCGCTGCAGGATTTCAACATGTTCGCGCACGCCCTTGGCGCCGGTTTCCAGCATCGCCAGGGAGAGGTTGATGCGGGCCTGGGGATCCTGGGGGTTGAGCTTCACCGCGGTGCGTGCCGACTGCAGGGCGGCACGGGGCTGGTCCAGCAGCAGCTGCAGCCAGGCGAGGCAGGTCCAACCGGCCGACTGACGGGGCATCTGGGCCGTGATCGCCAGAAACTCGTCGATCAGCTCCTCCGGCGCCGCCCCCTGTTGGTAGCGGGCGAGGGCGAGTTCAAAGCGAGAGGTTTCGCTGGAGGGGGGGCTGGCCGTCATGGTGGCGGTCGCTGCGGGCTGCCCTTACAGATTCCCATGGCACCGTCCCGGCCGTGATCTCGCCAGGGTGGCGTCGTCTCAGACCGCGAACGAGCTGCCGCAGCCACAGGTTTGGCTTGCATTGGGATTGGTAAAATTAAAACCCCCACCGATCAACGCGGTCGAAAAGTCGAGTTGCATGCCGTAGATGTACAACAGGCTCTTCGGATCGCTCACCACCCGGAACGTCGGCGCGTCGGAGGGGTCATAGGTGTAGATCTCGTCGTCCGAGCGGATCTGGTCCGCCGGGATGAAGTCCATGGTGTAGCTCATGCCGCTGCAGCCTCCGGAGCGAACCCCCACCCGCAGCACCCGGTCGTCACCTTGTTGACGAATCAGCTGGGCCAGCTGACGCATGGCCGAATCCGTGATCAGGATGCCGCGACCATCGACGCCGGTGTGGGTGATGGTGGAAGGAGATGATCCGGCGGCGGCGGGCGCCTCGGCCAAGGTTGCCCTGCCGCCAGTGGTTGCGCCGCTTAGAAAACCAGGGCTTTCGGCCAAAGCTGGACTGCCGGCCAAAGCTTGGTTGCCGGCCAAAGCTGGATTGTCGGCCAAAGCTTGGTTGCCGGCAAAGCCTGGGTTGTCAGCCAAGCCTGGGCTGTCAACCAACCCCGTGGA
>JBIIIX010000417.1:0-4307 GCA_044234415.1 Cyanobium sp. | reverse complement strand
CGCACGGACACACTGATCTTGGCGCCAAACTCCACAGCAGCTCTTGCTTTGCCACGAACAATGGGTCGAACGTGCCTCTGGACCAGATTGACGATTCGGTCGGGCATGCTGCGCGACTTGGCATTCAACAGGATGCCTTGTTGGCGATGAAGCTCACTAATCACGAGCAGCTTCTGCCACCAATGGGTCTTCAGACCGGAAAGCCTTGCCCCAGAAGCGATCAGAGCGTCTATGGCATCAAGATTACGCTGTAGATAGTCGAGCTGGCGGCGTATTGTTGCTTTGATCTTTCGACGGCGAGGCTTCTTCTGTTTAGCGACACTCAGGAAGTTTGCACGAGCCTTGCTGCGATCATATCGTGGCCGGTGCTTGGCAAGATGTGAGGACTGATCACAGAGATCATCAATGATACGCTCGGTCGATTCCCTCGCCTCATTTAACAACTTTAGATCAGTTGGATAGGTGATGTCAGCTGGTGTGCAAGAAGCATCAATGCTGAGCGTTCCCCAGTTCTTGCCCTCTGGCCAGTCTGCAGGTTTCACCAGATCATCAAGTGAGAGCTGGGTACCATCGCCCACACCTGGATCGCCAGGGTCGTCATCGTCAGACAATGAGGCCACAGTCTCCATCAGCATGGCTTTACCTCGCTCGGCAATGAGTTCGTTGATCCGCTTGAGATCCTCTTCAGTGAATCGCTTGCGGAAGTGAACCATCATGGACGGGTCGAATGGGGCCTTGCTGGAATAGCCTGCAAAACCAAGGAAATACTGCATGTAAGCATTTTCTCTGATCTGTTCGACGGTCTCCTCATCGGTCAAGCCAAGCCGCTGCTTGATGAACAGCGCACCAAACGCCACCCTCACAGGCTTCGCTGGGGCGCCAGTTGTGGGGTTGAACTGAGTGGCATATGTTTCTTCCAGCTCTACCCAAGGCATCAGAGCCGAGAAGTTCACCCAGCGGTTGTCCGGGTCCAGCGTGCCACTGAAAGGCACATGGAACTCCTCGATTGAAAGCTGGCCGTTATGGTGTTTTCGGTACATCTGCAGCGCTTAGCAGTTGTGGCAATCGTCATTTGCCATGATCACAGCCAGTTTATCGGGTTTCGGTCGCTGAAACCAGCTGCCCCGCAGTGGATCTGGCTTTTTCAGGAGGCCCTAATTGCGCCAGATGGGGAGTGCTGTCACAGCCTGCGCCATTCCCAGTGGCTCCGCAAACCAGTGGCTCCGCCACGCTGGCCTGCGGCCAGCTCTTGCTACCCATCTGCTGGAACGCGGGCAAGAGCTACGAACCATCCAGGAGCTGATGGGGCATAGCGCCATCAAGACCACCATGATCAACACCCATGTGCTCAATCGCGGCCCCTATGGCATCGCCAGCCCAATTGACTCTTTGTAATATTCTACACATGAGCATACGCTGATCCGGATACGATGACGGTATTATTTCGCTTTTGCTTTAGAATCATGCTTAGATCAGGTGTTTTGACAGGCCCCTGTCTCTGCTCGGGGATCTGATGAGGAAGAAGCCGTCGCTCCAGGCTTCTTGGGCGGATCTGGTGAAAAACAGAGTTAGCTGCATCAGATGCCGAGGCTGGGTAGGCTGGAGGTTGTCTCCTTGGTGGCGGTGCCAACAATCCTGAGGAGTGGGCCATACCGGGTTTATTTCCACAGCCACGAGCCTAATGAACCTCCTCATGTTCATGTTGATCGCGATCGTGCAAGCTACAAGATGTGGTTAAATCCTGTCGCGCTGGCTTCAAGCCTGGGATTCGAAGCGGCAGAGCTTCGAGACATCGAGCGGCTTGTGAGTACCAACAGGGCTATGCTGGTGAAAGCATGAGAGGAGTTTCATGGTTAATTCTGGGGAGCGTGTCATGAATGTGAGTTCTACAGATGACGTTCTTGTTGTCGAGCTTGAGGACGGGAGAACCATTTCGGTTCCACTAACTTGGTATCCAAGGCTTTTGCATGCGTCTCAGAAGGATCGTGATGACTGGCAAGTCGCCGGTGGTGGTTTTGGCATTCACTGGCCGACTATTGATGAAGATCTCAGCGTCGATGGCCTGCTACGTGGAGCATCAGCACCCCGAGTGCGAGTGATGAGCAGCTAACACGGCCATGCACCTGACCCGCCACCGCAGATTCACTGCGCCCCTTGGATCCTTCCGATTCAACTCTCTGCGGCCAGGTGATGGCCGGCGTTGGACGAGACAGTCTAAAGTTCCATCCATTTATTGACAGTTTACTGGCTGCAGTCATTGCGATCCTGAGAAAAGAATCCTCTGGAATAGGGAATCTGTCATTAATGTGGTCGACTCCAGCGAAGAGGCCCGGCGAATACTGCGGAAACTAAATCAAGGCTTGCGCCGAGGCCCAGCACAATCATCTAGATGGAATATCATTTCTTGCAATAGTCCCGGGCCATATACACGTTACCAAAAGTCCTCGTTGCTGTTGCCAGACAGTTCGCGTCGCCTCCTTGCTTGCAGAAGTCCTTCGCCATATACACGTTCCCAAAGCTCCTTGAGGCTGCCGCCAGGCAACTCGCATCACCTCCCTGCGCACAGAAGTCCTTCGCCAAATACACGTTCCCAAAGCTCCTTGAGGCTGCCGCCAGGCAATTCGCATCACCTCCTTGCTTACAGAAGTCCCTCGCCATATATACGTTCCCAAAACTCCTTGAGGCTTCCGCTAAGCATTCACCGTCACTTCTCCCACTTAAGTCTTGAGGCATTCCAAATCTACGGCATTGACGAATAGCCTCGTCTGCTGAAACCCCATATCGATCACGGTAAGCGCTTATGCAGCTATCCATACCTTGCGCTCTCGCTGATAATCCCATCGACGAAAGACTGATATAAGCAATAATGGGGAGGAGGAACCCATTAGTCTTTGCTGGTACAAAGCTGAGCATTGGGTCACATCGCCAGAGAACGCGACTATACGTGGAACTGATTCGTTCGTCCACCCCCCTTCTCGCTGTAACGGTGAGGTCATGCACACTTTGAGCGGTGGTCACCACCGAATGCATTCGGATTTAGTACTTGAGGCCACGTCCCTTCAAGTGGTGTAAAACCCCAGGCCCGAATGCCCTGATTCGAGGTTGAACAGGTGAGGATGACGGGTGGTCATCCGGGAGGCGCAGATGCAGCTCCCGTTGACACGATGAATCGGGACGAATGAGTTGTCAAGTCTCTCGTCCGCGTCTTGAGGTTGGCTGATCGGGAGGGGCCTGTGCAGCCCCGGGGTTGGAGCGGCCGGCCCCCGGGCGGCGATCGAGGCCGCTGCGCCCTGTGGGGGCGCTGCGTCCACGATCGCCTGGGGCCTGCGTGCTGCCGTGCTCAGGCGCTGGCGGTCTGCAAAGCAGGGAGGCTTTCCAGGTCTGGGATGGCGGCCATGCTGTCGGCGGAGAACATGCGGCGACCCTCCAGCTGCCAGTGCTCGTGTTGCTCCAGCAACACCGCCCCCACCAGGCGGATGATCGAGGCGTCGTTGGGGAAGATGCCCACGACTCTGGTGCGGCGCTTGATGGAGGAGTTGGCAGAGCGCACCTCTCGGTGCGACGTTGACCCGCTCCAGCAGGTTGGTGCTCCAGATCTTGCGCCAGTGGTCCTTGGGGAAGTGGCGGAACGCCAGCACGTCCTCCTTGGCCTCGTGCATGAGCGCAGCGGCTTTGGGAAAGCGCTCCGCCAGCGAGGCGGCCAGATCATCCCAGCGCGCCTCGATCTCCGCGGCTGTTTCCTGGGCAAACACGCTGCGCAGGGCAGCGGTGACCATGCCCTGGTGAGCTTTCGGGACGCACTGGAGCAGGTTGCGGGCGAAATGCACCCGGCAGCGTTGCCACACACTGCCTTGCAGCTGGCGGCGGATCGCCTTGGTGAGGCCGATGTGGGCGTCAGAGATCACCAGCTTGACGCCAGCAAGGCCCCGCTCTTTGAGGTGGGAGATGAACTCCGCCCAGAAGGCCTCGGTCTCACTGTCGCCGACCTTGAGACCCAGAAGCTCCCGCCGGCCATCGGCATGAACCCCCATGGCGATTACCACAGCGCGAGAGGTGACCTGCTGAGCCCTGCCAAGCCGGCCCTTGAGGTAGGTGGCATCCAGGTAGACGTAGGCATAGCCAGCCTCCTGCAGAGGCCGGCTCAGGAAAGCCTGGACCTGCTCATCAATTTCCTGACAGATGCGACTCACCTGAGACTTGGAGATGCCGCTCTGGGAGCCCAAGGCTGAGACCAGGGCATCGACTTTGCGGGTCGACACCCCGCCGATGTAAGCCTCCATGATCACGGCGTGGAGGGCCTGGTCGAC
>JBIIIX010000262.1:0-4326 GCA_044234415.1 Cyanobium sp. | reverse complement strand
TTCCGCTGCTTATAAACCAAATCTTAGGGGGTCGATTGCCTTGCTCTGTGGCCCAAGCGGAAGACCGGCAGAGCCCGAACAGTCCCTGGATCATCCCGACTTGGTCAAGCCATGGCCTTCGTGAAGCATGCCTTTGATCAGCGCGAGCCAAAGGCATGTCCGTCCAGTCTTCGCCACGTTACAATAGCCGTAGATTCGAGCAGTCAACAGAAACCTGCACGGAGGCCTCAGCCCCAACCTTGTTGATTAATCCTTCCCCGGGAATCAGCGCTGCAAGATCCATCGCCCATGAATGCTGCCTCACCTGCCACTGTTCTTCGTGCTTTGGCGTACCTGTCGGCATGGCTCAGTCTTGTCGCGCCTAATCAGTCCTTGGCTGGCGCAACTTTTCGGGCTACCGGCGTGGCGCCTTTGGTGTTTCGCCAGGCATTCTCCCGCGCCCAAGGGACCTGGGGGGAAGCCCAGTTGCTCAGGCCGGGGATGCGACTGAACCCCGAAGATCGTCTGATCAGCAAAGACAATGGAATAGCAAATATCATCTGCGAAAATGGTTCTTTTTTGTTCAGGAAGCGGGATCTCACCCAAGTGCTCTCCTTCTGCCAAGCGCAGCGGTCCAGCCCAGTGCAGGCGATCGTCGGTAGCCAGAATGACTCCATCCCATACCTGCTGGAACCGCGGGCTACGATGGTTCGTGGTCCTGAAGTCACAGTGCGCTGGAATCCCGTGGCCGGGGTGCGACGCTATCAACTGTGGCTTGTGCGCTTGCGCGATCGCCGGTTGCTCTGGGAAACCGAGGTGATCAAGGCAACCAACGCCATCCTTCCCGCCCAGCTGGGGCTGCTGGCCGGCGAAACCTACAGGCTGGTGGTGGAGGCGGAGAATGGCAGCTCATCCCAACTGGAACCCTTGAGCGCCACGTTGAGCTTCAGTTTGCTACCCCAGGCTGAGAGTCAGCAGCTGAACAATGATCTCAACGAGATCCGTTCGCTTCGCTCTGCAAAGGCCCCGAGCCAGAGCCTGGTGCTGCTGGAGGCCGGAGCGCTGGAGCAGCGGGGCTTGCTGGCTGAAGCGATCTCCTTGCTCGAGCGGAAGGAGCGCCTGAGCCAGAGCTTGGAAGGGCAGCTGCAGCTGGGTCGGCTCAACAGTCTGCAAGGATTGAATCAACGGGCCCAGGCGCATTTCCGACGGGCGGCCCAACTGGCCAAGGCTGTCGCCGATGCGGATGCCAAGCAAGACGCCGAGGACGGAGAGAAACTCGCCCGTCGCTTAGCCGACGCCGCCTGCGCCACGGGGGGGCTGCGTGCCAGGCAAGACGGCGTTTGCGTCCCCTCGTCTCAGCCATGACCCGCCAGCGCTTACGACGCCCCATCGCTCCGGTGCCCCGCAACCTCCCGCGGCACGCCACCCTGGCCGCTGCCCTGACTGCGGCACTGGCAGCCCCGGCCCCAGGCTGGAGCCAAGGCGGCATGCCCGGGCTGCCCGCGCCTTCGCTGCCGGCCCCGATGCGACCGCCGCGGCTGGTCCGACCGATCCAGGCCAAGCCCTCACCCCTGCAGGGCAGCCCCGAGCCCAGCATCCCGGAGCCATCGAGCCCTGGGCCTGCGGACATCAGGATCAAGGTGAGCGGCTTCCGCTTTGTGGGCAATACGGTGTTCTCAAATCAGCGTCTTCTGGTGGCGATCAGCAAGACTTACGAACAAGCAAAGATCAATCTTGACCGGCCGCTCAGCTTCACCGATCTCAACGAAGCTCGCCAGGCAATCACCAAGCTCTATATTGATCAGGGATATATAACCTCTGGGGCCTATATCCCCGCCCAAAGTATCAGCGATGGTGTGGTGGAGATTCGCATTCTTGAAGGCCGACTGGGAGAGCTAACGGTTGATGTCAACCAGGGACGGCTGCGGCCGGGATTCGTCCGCAGCCGGATCCAACGCGCCAGCAGCGGGGTGCTGAACCTCAACCGATTGGTGGATGAGCTGCAACTGCTGCAGCTCAACCCGCTGATCGGCAAGATCAAAGCCAACCTCTCTGCCAGCAGCACACCCGGGCTCAGCAACCTGCAGGTGAATGTGTTCAGCGCACCCAGCCTGGAGGCCGCCGCCGCGCTGGACAACGGCCTCAATCCCCAGATCGGCAGCTTCCGCCGTGGTGTGGACCTGGCCAATAACAACGTCTTCGGCTACGGCGATCGCTTTTCACTCAACTATCGCAATAGCGATGGCAGCAACGACCTGTTGATGAGCTACAAGATACCGCTCAACAGCTCAGATCTTAGCCTCACTTTAACCAACCGCTACTTTGATAGCTGGATCATTGAGAAGCCTGGTAGTTTGCTGAATATCAATTCCCACTATCAACAATGGTTTATCGGACTACGCCAGCCCCTGATTCGCCGAGTTGGCGAGGAGTTTGCTCTTGGTCTTAGCCTCAATAAGCAAGATAATAAGGGCTTGTATCTCGATGGCTTGCCCTATCCCAGCCCCGGGGTTGACCCCAACGGGGAAAGCCGTGTAACCACCCTCTCCTTCAGCCAGGACTGGATCAAACGCAGCACCACCCAGGTGTTCTCCTTGCGCTCGGAGATCGGCTTAGGTCTCAACGCTTTTGATAGCACAGTTCCGGCAGACTACCCAGCAAATCCCAATAGTCCAGACCCCAATTTCCTGTTTTGGCGCGGCGATGCTCAGTTTGTGCGCCAGCTGGCCGCCAACACCTTGTTAGTGGCTCGCGGACGGGCCCAGCTGGCCGATGGCCCCCTGCCAACGGTGGAACAGTTCGGGCTAGGCGGCCTAGGCAATGTGGAGGGTTATCAAGCTAACACACTTCTCACCGATAGTGGCCTGTTCGCCTCTTTGGAGTTGGCCGTGCCAATTGTGAGCTGGCAGAAAGGTCAGAGCGTGCTGCAGCTGGTGCCGTTCACCGCCTTCGGCTACGGCTGGAATGCGGGCACGGCATCTCAGCCAGATGTGAATCTGCTTGGGTCGGTGGGGCTGGGGCTGCAGTTGCGCATGGGCAACAACTTCTACGGCAGGCTGGACTACGCCCAACGCCTGGGGCGGGTTCCTTATCAAACAACCGACATCGGCTGGGACCAGTCGGTGTTTTTCAGCTTACGATATGGTTTCTAAACCCCTGATCCGCGGTGGCTGAGGCTTCACGCCATTGCTCCAGCTGGCGCCATCGGTGTGGTGGGCTGATCCCCCGTGCGATGGCGGTCCTGTTGGCCGCCTCTGGCAGCGCAGCCTCTGCTCAGAACTCAATTGTGCCGGATAGCAGTCTCACCACTCCGACCGTGGTGACCCGAAGCGATGCTGGCGGTAAAACCACTTACGACATTACAGGTGGAACCCCGCGCAACTCAGGCCAGCTTCTCTTTCATAGCTTCAGTGTTTTTGGCTTGCGCCCCCATGAGACCGGCAACTTTCTGAATGGCAGTGGCGTTGCAACCATCTTCAGCCGTGTCACCGGCGGCACCCCATCACAAATCGATGGGCTGATCAAAGCCAGTGGCAGCGCCAACCTCTATCTCATCAATCCGCAAGGCATCATCTTCGGGACATCTGGCGCCATCCAGGTGGGTGGCTCCTTCATTGCCACCACCGCTAGCTCTCTCACCTTCGGCGACAAGGTCTTCGCCGCGGTTGGGACCATCGGCGATGCGCCGCTGATCACATCTAACGTCACTCCCGGTTTGCAGTTCGGGAGCGGTAGCGCCCAGCTGCAGGTGGCCGGGATGCTTAAGGTTGAGGCAGGCAAGAATATCATTCTCGCAGGCGGCTCAGCAGATCGTGTAGAGGTGAGTGGTTCTCTTCAAGCCCCAGGTGGTTTGATCGATATCAAAGGTGGTACAACCATTGTCAACGCCGGCACAATCAGCGCCAACCAAGGTGGTAAAATCTCCGTTATTGGCTCATCTTCGGCTCAGCTCAATGGCGCTTCGCTGCAGGCTGATGGTGGTTTCATCTCCATCTCGAGCGATAAGAACACCAGCCTCGGCAGCAGCTCTTCCCTCAACGCTAACGGTGGCCGCATTGATGTGATCAGTACTGGCAATATGACTTCCAGCGGTAGCCTCACGGCAAATCAAGGCACCATCAACCTGAGCGCTCCGACGCTCACCGTCTCCGGCGGCGCCCTAGGCGCTGCCGGCGGATCCATCAACCTCAACGGCGCTACCACCATCATCAATGCCGGCAGAATCAGCGCCAACCAAGGTGGTAAAATCTCCGTTATTGGCTCCTCTGCGGCTCAGCTCAATGGCGCTTCGCTGCAGGCTGATGGTGGTTTCATCTCCATCTCGAGCGATAAGAACACCAGCCTCGG
>JBIIIX010000261.1:0-4335 GCA_044234415.1 Cyanobium sp. | reverse complement strand
TCGGCTGGTGCGGCGGCAGCCCCGTGCCGGGCCGCGCCAACGCGGACAGCCCCAGGGTGGATAGCCCCGGGAATCGCCAAAGCCGATGGGGCCTCGCCGGCGCCGAGGTCGGCAGCCGATGGCCGCTGGGATCACGGACGCCGAGGCGTTCTGCACGGCGCGCCGGAGTGGCGTCCTCGTCGCGGGGCCGTCCCGGGGATGGCCAGAGATCGTCGGGCGGGTCCTCGCCGAAACAGGCCCGATAGCTGCTGAGGGTCAGGCCGTACCACTGGTCGATCGCCTCCGGCTCACCATGCCGCTCCCAGGAGGGTTTGTGGTGCAGCGGTCGGCCGAGCACCTGGGGACAGAACTCCTGCCAGTAGGCGCGGCTATCGAGCAGATGTTGATGCCAGGCCTGGTCCACCGCGGCGGAGGGGCAGACGGGATGGCCGGCCGCCACCGCCAAATACAAAAAGCGACGGTATTCGCCAACAACCCGCTCCGCCCGAGCCCGAGACCAGCCCTGATCGCGTGCCAGCTTCTCGGCAAACGACAGGCCCGCCCCCGGCGGGTCGAAGCACCACGCCTGCAGGCGTTGCAGCAGATCAGGCCGCGCCACCCCCAGTGGGATGGCATCGCCAGCGGCAGGGGCGGGCTCAGGGCCGGGCGCGAACTGCGGCACAAAGGCCAGATCCTGGGCCGTGGTGCGCGGGATGGCCGATGCAAGCGGCACAAAGGCCAGATTCCGGGCCGTGGCGAGCGGCGGGGCAACGGGGTCCGGCTGCGCGAGTCTCACGGGCCCCGTGTTGGCTGTGGGCAGCGGGGCGTGCTCCAGTCTCTGATCGCTGGCGGGCAGCGCGATGCCCAACCCCAAGGGTGGACGCAGGATCTGCTTGGCGGTGCTGAGCAGCGTGGCCAACGTGCACGCGTTGCTGCTGATCGCGGATGGTGCGCCGTTGCATGACGGCATTGCCGCGGTGCTCGTTTGGAACGCGGTGTCGTGGGCTGGCCTCGCGACCGGCTCGGTCGACGGATGGCTCGTGAACGCTTGGCGCCTGGGGGACCCTATGGCGGTGGTCATCGGTGAAGAGGGCCTGGGTTGGTCCTCTGGATGCGCGGCTTGGCTGCTGATTCAGCCACCTGTTCAACGCAGCAGCTCCGCATCGCAACGCAGCGGCCTGAGAAGCTGTGGTCGCTAAGCGCGCGCTGATGATCCGCCGCGCGTCAACGGAGGCTGAGGCGCTGCGTTGCTGATCGGCGCTGATCGGCGCTGATCGGACTTATGGATCTGCCCTTGGCCTGTTGGTGAGGAACACGGCTGAAATCGCCTCGCTGGGAGTCGCTGTTGACCCGGCTGCCGGGCAGGCCCGGCTGATTGCTTGGCGCCAGCGCGTTCCTCGTTACAGCCTTTGGAGCGACTCCGCCTTCTTGGCGCTGAATTCCGCCTCGGTGAGGCTGCCTTGATCCTTTGGCCTGGGAGCAGCCGGAGATTTGCGGATCGCCGCTGTTGTGCATGCTGAGCTGTTCAGAGAGGGGCGTCATGCCAGAGAGGGGAGCCAGGGCGAAGCCAGACCCTTGGCTCGCCGCCTGGTCCCGATCTTCCGGGCTGGTCGCTGGTCAGGGGAGCCATGCCGGTCATCGGGGCAAAGCCCGTGCTCAGCTGCTGTTGCCGCTGGCTTCCGGAGGCGGAACTCTGGGCCTGCTGGCTGGGCCCCCCAGCAACAGCGCTCAGGCTTGAGAGGCTGATGCTGCCGCCCGGTGTGGTGAACACCATCGCGCCGCCTGGAACCTGCCGCTGAGAGAAGCCAGCGATTGCCAGCAGGGCCAGCAGCGGCAGGACCCGCGGCAGCCTCGCCGGTGCTCCCCTGGGATCGGATCGTGCTGCCAGCACCTGGCCCACCCTTCTCCACGCCTTGAGGCTTCCCCGCCACGGATGGGTCTGCGAGCGGCGCGAACAACGACACTTCGGAGGTGCTGAGCATTCACGCCTTGAGGGGGGAATTCGCGACCCAGGACGGCGACTGGCTGCGGCGATGGGCCACCCCCGCGCTCTGGCCTCGCATGGCCGCCTACGGGGCGCTGGCGACCGGGCTGCATGTGTCCCTGATCCTGTTGATCATTCAACGACGTGAACTGAGCGACTTGGATCGCCTGGTGTTCTGGTATCTGCTGCTCCATCTGGCCGTCGATGGCATCCGGCTTCTGCTCGGCATCGTGATCCTGTTGTGCCGCGGCTTTCCCCGACTGGCTGATCTTGGTCCTGAGGACTGGCCGGCGGTGAGTGTCGTGATTCCCTGCCACAATGAGGCCGAGGTGATCGCCGAAACGATCCGTTCCCTGTATGATATTGATTATCCCGACCTGCGCATCATCGTGGTGGATGACGGATCGTCTGACGACACCGCCGCCATCGCCGCCGCCTGCGGCGGGGAGCTGCTGCTGGTTCGCCAGCCCGCAGGCGGCAAGGCTGCCGCGCTCAATGCCGGCCTGGCCTTGGTGCGGACACCGCTGCCCCTGCTGGTGGATGCCGATTGCGTCTTCCCCCGGGATGGCCTGCGCAAGGCGGTGCGCCATCTGATCGGCGAACGGGAGGATGCGCTCGGCGGCCATCTGGCTGTGCTGAATCGCGACAACTGGCTCACGCTGCAGCAGGAACTCGAGTATGGCGATTTGGCCCTGCGACACTTTTTCTGGCGCTTTGATCTCAACCTGAGCCACACCCAGGATGTGATTCCGGGCGCGCTGGGGATGTTCCGCACCGAGGCGCTTCGCAGCGCCGGCCCGCTCTCCAGCATCCACCTGGCGGAGGATGTGGCTCTCACGGCCCGGCTGGTTGAGCTGGGCCGTCGACTGGCGTTCAGTCCTTTTCTGCAGGCCGCCACGGTGGTGCCCGACACGTTGAGCAGCCTGCGCATCCAGCGACGGCGCTGGGTGCGTGGATACACCCAGGTGGTGGTCCAGCAGCTGCTTCGGCTGGGCAGGATCAACGGGCGTGCCGGGATGGCGGCGCTGGCCATGGGCCTCAAGACGGTGCGCTGGCCGCTCGACTTCGGCCTTGCCCTGATCTATTGCCTGCATGCCTGGGTTCAGGGGCAGCCTTCCGTGCTGCTGTTCTCCCTGCTGGCGATGCTGTTCCCGTTCTCGCTCACCGGGTTGGGTCGCTTCCTGCGCAGCGATCCAGCCGCATTGGTGCTGTTCACCTATGGCTACGGCCTGATGTTGCTGGCCTGGCGCATCTGGGATCAGCTGACGCTGGTGAGCACGCCGCAACCGCGCTGGGAGCCCTACCGGCGTCGCGCCAGGCCCACGGCCTAGGAGCCTATCGCCCATTTCAGCAGGCACAAGCGCCTCCCTGGCCCAGGGAAGGTTCCGGGGGTTTGATCTTTGACGGAGGGGCGTTTCTGGCCTGGAGTTGTTTGGTCGGGGCCCAGGCTGGCTGTTGGCCGCCTGGGCCGCCTGCTTTCCCCGCCTCAGGCGGTGTTCAGGCCCGCTCTGTGCAACTTGAGGAGGTTGTGGGTGATGGCGATCAGGTTCAACTCCCCGAACGTTTTTTTGGTTCCCCATAGCAGGAAACGGTCCAGCCCACGGATAGCCTTGATCTGCCCAAACATCGGCTCGGCGATGATCTTGCGCACAAGGCGTCGATCGCTTGGCCGGCTTTGGAGCGGATCTTGCGGTCCATTCGGCCTCGGGCATCGAGATCCCGCGGCGACCTCGCTTCAGTGGTGGCGGACCTCGTGACGGTCTGGGCCGCAGCCTGCCGCTCAGCGGTGCGGGCCTTCCGTTCACGCTGGCGGGCATGGTCAGCGGCGGCCTCCGCTTCCAGTTCGGCTTTGGCCTTGCGCAGCACCTGGATGCGGTCCTGCCGCCGCCGCAGCTCTATCGCTGCGCGGAAGACAGCGTCCACATGCGGGGGTCATAGGCCTTCACCCCACGCGGATCCCGCTGTTCGACAACCGCAACGATCCCGCTGAGATTCAGCTCAGCGACCAGATCCAGCAGAGTGAACACCAGGGGCCACTCCACCGGCGAAGGAGGCAGCAGCAACGTCTGATCCCGATTCCAGGGACGGAAGGTTTGGGTCTTGCTCATGCCCAATTGTCTCGCCCAGATCCATTGCAGTCACTGGGATCTGGGCAGATTCAGAGTCGTCTGTGGAGAAAGCCGGAGGCGGGGCGGTGGGCGACAGGCTCCTAGGACGGTAACTCTCGTCATGATGCAGTGCGCCGGACAACTTGGTTGTCGGCGGACAGGATCCCGTCCACCGGGCCTGATCCAGCGCTATCGGGAGGAGCTGCAGGCCCGCCACGACGCCCGCCGCACCGTGGAGACGGATGAGCAGTGGCTGCGGCGATG